>JAFYDS010000191.1 GCA_017544665.1 Clostridia bacterium
AGCGCCAGCCGTCCTTCGTCCGTCCGCAGGAAAGGTTGTCGCGCAGCGGATAGACCTTGCAGCTGTCAAGCTCTCTGCCGCTGTCGTCGAGTAAAAGAAGCGTGTCCTCCTTGCCGCTCAGGGCGAAGTCGGCGTGCAGCTCGCCGCCGTCTTTGTAAGCGCGGCTTTCGCCCGAAAGAAGCACGACGAGATAACCTTTGGCGTCGATCGTGACCGCGGGGAACAGCCATTTATCGGGTTTGTCCGCGTTGTCTGTCAGCGCGAAACCTTCAAGCGAAATGGGCTCTTTTGATGGGTTATAAAGCTCCACCCAGCTGACAAACTCTCCGTCGGCGGAAAGCAGGGTCTGCGTTTTCGTGGTACTGTATTCGTTGAGTTTTATATCAACCTTTTCCGGTTCCGGCGGCTGCGTGACATCCGCCGGCTTGGTGCCGAAGACGCCGGGCGTCGGCGTCTCGAAAACGACGGGCTGTCCGCTTTCGTCGAGGCCGAAGCTCTGATTTTCATCCAGCCGCGGAACATGCAGCACGCTCACGAGGCGGGTCTTGTCGTCAAACAAACGCAGCGATTCGCCGTTGCCGGAGATCGAAAACGGAAGGTGAAAGACGCCGTTTTGGCTGTCGATGCGGTTGGTCTTATCGGCAAAGAGCACGAGACACGCGCCGGGTTCGAGCGTTACGGACGGGAAGACGAACTGCTTCGGCTTCGTCGCGTCGTCGGTCAGCGACCAGCCGGCAAGATCAACGGCTTCCCCGGTCGGGTTATACAGCTCAAGCCAGTCGGGGTACGCGCCGTTCTCGTCGGGCAGCGCGCTCTTGTTGCGCGCCATGGCTTCACTGATACAAACCGTCTCGGGCGGCGCGGCGGTACACGAAGCCAACGCAAACAACAGCGCTGCCGCAAAAAGCAGTGCCAAGAGCATACGCATGCCGTGTCTCATCGCCGTTTCACCGTCCGTTCCTTTTTCAGTCTATGTCTTTGTCGATCGTCAGATGTCGATCTGATTGCAGGCGTCCTGCGCCATGCGCTGCACTTCGCCGGAAAGATAGGCCAGCGTCATGATCTCGAGCGCTTTCGTCAGACGCTCCCTTGCGCCGGAGACGGGCTCTTCGTAGTCCGCCGTCACCTGCTGGATGATCTGCCGCAGCGCGTCGCGGTCAAAGGAGTGCTGCGCGTCCTCCAAAAAGATGATGCGGCAAAGCATATTGAACAGCTCGCGGTCGGGAATGATATCGTCCGCCGCATCCTCGACGCTGCCGTTGACGTACTTCATCAGCGAGACGATCGTTTCCAGCTGCAAAGAGGATTTGAGCATATTGATAAGAATTACGCGCGCCACCTGCCGCTCCTCATAGCGGCGGTTCTTTGGGTTGGCGACCCAGCCGCGCTTGACCCAGTTCTGGATCGTGGAGCCCTGCAGCCCCGTGACTTCGCTGATCTGCGAGAGCGTCAGACCGCGCGTCACAGAAAGCAGCGGCGTCAGAACGGCAAACGCGTTCTGTTCGAGTCCTTCTTCAAACGGGAGCATCGTCCCGGGAATGGTAGTCAGCATTATGAATCCTCCTTATTCCGTAACAGCAGCGACGGCGGCGTCTGCCGCGCGGACAAGATCGCCGGGCGCCAGATGGATCTGCGCCCCGAGGCAGCCCCCGCTGATAATGATTTCGTCAAACTGCAGCGCGCTTTCGTCCAGCACCGTCGGGAACTGCTTTTTCATTCCGATCGGCGTGCAGCCGCCGCGGATATAACCGGTCACCGAAAGAATGTCTTTGACGTGCAGCATTTCGACGTGTTTTTCGCCGACGGTCTTCGCCGCCTTTTTAAGGTCGAGTGCTTCCGCGATCGGGATCACAAAGACATAGTGCGCGCCGCTTTTGCCGGTGGTCACCAGCGTTTTGAACGTTCGCTCATAGGGCTGACCCAGCAGATCGGCGATGTGGACGGCGTCGATGAACGTGTCGCAGTCGTAATACTGTACGCGGTACGGAATCTTCTCCCGGTCAAGCTGCCGCATGGCGTTCGTCTTTGTATTTTTTGCGTGCGACATGCGTTTCCCTCCTTGACGGAATCCGTATTCTTTTATATACTACCATAAAATGATTCATTTTGCAACCGAAAGGAAGAAGAAAGATGCAGCCGTTTTTTCCCGTCTGTCCCGTCTGCGGCGCCATGCTGCAAAAAACGGGCGCTTCGCTGCGGTGCGAACGCGGGCACAGCTTCGATTTTGCCAAAGAGGGTTATGTCAATCTGCTGACGGGCAACCACAAACCCGGCGATAAAACCGGTGACAGCCGCGAAATGGCGCGCGCCCGCCGCGCGTTTTTGGAGAAAGGATATTACCGCCCGCTCGCCGATGCGCTCGCTGACATGATCTGCACCGAACAGAAAGAGAACCCCGCCGTGCTGGATATCTGCTGCGGCGAAGGGTATTACAGCGAACAGATCAGCCGGGCGCTCCCCTGCCGCCTGCTGGGGTTCGACCTTTCCAAAGAGATGGTGCGCCTCGCGGCGAAACGAAAGCTCGACGCTCTGTTCTTCGTGGCGAACCTTGCCGCGGTGCCGCTGCCGGACAACAGCGTCGATGTTGCGCTGCATTTGTTTGCACCGTTTCACGAGGAGACCTTCGCGCGTCTTATGAAGGACGACGGTGTACTGCTGTCGGTCGTACCGGGGAAGCGGCACCTGTTCGAGTTGAAAGAAGCGGTCTACGACACGCCCTATGAGAACGACGAGCAGCTCCCGCAAACAACGCTTTTAACGCTAACCGGAACAAAGAAGGTCTCGACAAAGATCCGCCTTGATACACCGGAAGATATCCGCGCGCTGTTCGCGATGACGCCCTATGCCCACCGGACGAACAAAGAAGGGCTGGAACGGCTCGAACAGCTGGAAACGCTTGAGACGACGATCGAGTTTGTGATTGGTATTTATAAAAAGTCGACAGTCGTTAGTCGTTAGTCGACAGCAGAGGGACTAAGGGAGTAAAAGGAGACTTCCACATTCCACATTCCACATTCCAAATTCAACATTCAACTGCACACTGAAAAAGCCGCCCGCAGGCGGCTTTTTTTTTGTATAACGCTAACAGCTAACAGCTCATTTCGCAAGCTTTTCTCTGTATTCTTTCACTTTCGCACGCAGCGTGAGCGTGATGTCCGTGCCGAAATCATACTCGATGCCGCGCTTTGCGAGCCATTTGCACTGCAGATCACGCAGCAGCAGAATCACGAAGCCGCCGACCGCGCCGCCGAAGAGGATGATGAAGAACAGCGGGATGCGGCAGGTCAGCCAGTCGCCGGAACGCAGCGGCAGCGAAAAGCCCATGTAGAGCTCGCCGCGCTCGAAGAGCATCTGATAGGTCTGGTCGACGCCGCCGAACGCGTGGAAGCCGCTGGTATATTTCGGGAGCGAACCGTCGAGATACGCGCCGTTGACGATCTTGAACAGCGCCGTGAGGAAGCCTGTGACGCCCGCGCCGACCATGTAGCCCGGGATGAACACGAACGGGCTGCGCGCCGCGATCGGCATGGAGAAGATTGTCGTCAGCTTGATGTTTTCGAAGAACGCGTTGATCGGGCCGCTGGTCGCCATGTTGAAGTCCTCGGTATCGGGCGTACCGCCGCGCTTGAAAATCTTGCACCAGAGGACACCGAAGAACGCGGCCCAGCCGACGGTCACGAACACCGCGCCGTAAATGGTCACAAGCTGCGCGTTGCCGGAATCGAGGTACGCCGCCGTGCACACGCCGTACGCTGCGAGCGACACGGGACCGATGATATCGAAGCCGACCATCAGACCGATGACAACGGCGGCAAGGATCACATGGCTCGACGCCAGACCGGCAAGAGCAGAGCCGAGCGACGCCGCGAGCGACGTGAACGGCAGCGCGATCCCGTAGCGGACGAGCAGAAACGTCAGCGCCGCCGCGATCGGCGGAATGACGAGCATACAGACGAAGAGGTCGAGGCCGTCCGCGGTTTCCGCGCCGGACATGTTCTCGGGCAGCTTTTTGATCTTTTTGCGCAGAGAGGCGAACAGCTTATCGAGACCGCGCCCCAGCGCACCCTTCATCGACTGCCACCCGGCGCTCATCAGCCGTATCGCCAGCGCGAGGAACACGGCGAGGATCAGATAGCCCATATAGCCGATCTGGGTCGCGTGCGCATAACCGAGGGGCGAGCCGAAATAATAGAGATAGACGCCCTCTGCGGCGGGGTTCGCGCCCGTGAAGTGGGCGAAATAGACCGTCAGCGCCAGCGACGGCGCAATCGCAGAGGGACCCGCGATCTTATAGGCGGTCACGAGCGCCATGATGATGAAAAAGAAATCCGTCGCCCAGAAGAGGATGAACCACAACCGGGGCTCGTTCAGCGCTTCGGTCGCGCCGAGAACGTGGTTCAGTCCGAAAATGTTCTGTAAAAAGAAGAACAGACCGGCGCCGAGCGCGCCGAACAGAATCACCATAAACGACACGCTTGTGCCTTCATAGATGCCCTGTTTGCAATCGCGGTATAGCGTTTTCATCGTTTTTCCCCTTTTCTTTCGGTGTGTTGCTTTGATTATACAAAAAAGTTCACATTTTTGCAACTATTATGCAAAAAGTTTTCAGCGTTTTTGTCTTAAAATATATTAGAATCAAAAAGGAGGTTCCATTTATGTTTTACTTTTTGCTGACTCCCTTTCTCACCTATCATGTCATTCTGATTGCCGCGGCGGTGATTCCGGTGATTTTTCTGATGATCCGCGTATGGCGCGCCGACCGACTCGAAAGTGAAAGTCCGGAGCTGCTGTTCCGTCTCGTGATCGCGGGCGTCATTTCCGCACTGATCGCGCTCGTCTCGGAAAGGATCCTCAGCTTCATCCTCGACAGCACGGTGGAACAGACCACACTCTTGTATCAGGCTTTGCTTTATTTCGTGGTCGTCGCTGTGTCGGAAGAAGGTGCAAAGTACTTTATGCTCAAACGGCGCACGTGGCGCAACCCGGAGTTCAACTGTCAGTATGACGGCGTGGTCTATGCCGTGTTCGTCTCGCTCGGCTTCGCCCTTTGGGAAAACATCAGCTATGTGCTGCACTACGGGTTTCAGACGGCGCTGGTCCGCGCGGTCACCGCGATCCCCGGTCACGCGTGCTTCGGCGTTTTCATGGGCGTCTTTTACGGCGCGGCAAAGCGGCTCGACAACGAGGGCAAAACCGGCGCGTCCCGGCTGTGCCGCCGCGTGGGTCTGCTGATGAGCATGCTGCTGCACGGCGCGTACGACTTTATCGCATCGATGGAAAGCGACAGCGGCAGCTGGTACTTCGTCGGCTTCGTTGCCGTGCTGTTCCTCGTGTCGTTCATCCTGGTCGGACGGACAGCAAAGAAAGATAAGTATATTGCATGATCCGTCAGACATCTGACGCAAAAGTCTCCGGCCTTTTCAGGCCGGAGACTTTTTTTCACTTTGACGCAGTGTGTCAGCGGTTTTTGATCAGTGTAAACAGCGTTGAGAACCACGAGAAGAGATTCTTGAGGAAGCTGATCAGACGGTCGAACAGTCCGGTCTTTTTCTCGGACGTGTCATACTTTTCGGTGTTCATGTTTTCCGCCGTCATCGGGTTGAGGGCGTACGTCTCGCGGTCATGTACCAGGAACTGCGGGTAACTGCCGACTGATTGCACGGTTGCGCCGCTGTTGAACACAGGCGCAAAAACCAGAGAAACGCCCACACCCTTGTCGTTATGGTATGCGCCCTTGACAAAAAAGGTTGTATCAGGGAACTCGGCTGTTGAAGCGTCGATGATTTTATCGGGAGAAATATAGGCGCCGTAGCCGGCAGCGGTACGTTCCGCAATATAGTCGTCGGACAGCGTGGTGCCGATCTTCGCTGCTTTGGCGCCGAGCGACGCGTAGCGCACGGTTGTCCAAACGTCGCCCTGTTCGTCGGCAGATTTCAGAATCGGCGGCATCTGTGCGCCGTAATAGACGGAAATCGCAACGGGATGACCGTCATCCTTCGCTTGATGCAGCAGGGTCGGGATCTTTTGGCGCACGGCTGCGTCATAATGGTCGAGCTTTGCGATCAGGCCTTTATACTTTTCATACTTTTCGCTGCCCGGCTGACCGAAAATGAAGTCGCGGGTGGAGGCGTAATGATCCGCCGTCACCATGGTCCAGTAGCCCGGCCAGGTGCCGTAGGTTGCAAGCACCAGCTCCGGCACAAGACCTTCATACAGCTTCGCATACAGTTTATCCATAAACGCGCCTGTCACACCTTGCAGGATACCGCCGTCCTGCAGCAGTGCAACCGTTTCGTCCAGGAAGGTATACAGCACATCACCGAGGCCTGCCATCTCCTTGCGCAGGAAACCGTCCTGCACAAAGCGCTGAATCGCGTCGGGGTCCAGATTCATGTTGCCGGAGAAGGTTTCGTCAATCAGCTCTGCGCCGAAGGCGACGGTTTGCTCGAAGCCGATGCCGTTGATTTTTGAAGTGCCGAATTTTGCGATGTACGCCAGTACCAGATCGCCGCCGAGGCAGGTGCAAAGCAGGTTGACCTTTGACGCTCCGGTTGCTACAAGAATATCGTCAATGAAAGCGTCGATCGCATCTACCGTGTCGAACGGATCGAGCCGCCAGTCGTTGTTGAACTGGTAGTCCATATGCCGAAACTTGCCGTTGGGGGCGGCGCGGTTTTCGTGTCGCATGTCCTCATTGTCCGCTTTGTTTTTGGCAGAGATGCCGGTGCCGTATTTCGGATTGCCGTTTTCGTCGAGCTGGCAGCGTTCATAAAGCTTGCTCATTTCTTCGCCGAACACCTTATAGTAGTTGTCGTAGGCGGCGGCGCCGGATTTCTTTTCGGCAAGCATGGCAATGGCAAGCTCGGGAACGACCTTTGCCGCGATCTCCTTGATCTGGTCGGTTGTTACGTCAAAGTCATAGACCGTGTTGCCTTCTTCGTCAACGATCGGTTCGCCGTTGCCGCGGAAAAAGACGGTTGGCAAATCGAAAACAGGCGAATCTCCTGAATTGTCGACTGCAGAAACCTGCAGTGCCAGCGGCAGCGCGGAGAAAACGAGGATCAGAGCCAAAAATACAGATATCAGTTTTTTCATGATGGGACCTCCTTTTGATTGACTGTTTTGTCTTTTCTATTTTACCGAAAAAGCATGGGAAAAGTCAAGTGTTTTTCTTGGTTTCATCATCTTTCATAAGGAAAAAGCTGCACCCCGCAGGGTGCAGCAACCGGAATCAGTATTGGAATTCGCCCTCATAGACCAGCACGGCTGTGCCGGAAAGGGTTACACGCGCGTCGGTATAGTTGACCGTCAGATCGCCGCCGGGAAGTTTGACGGTGATGTCCTTGCCCTTTTCGCAGTAGCCGTTTTCCACCGCGGCGACCACCGCGGCGCAGGCGCCGGTGCCGCAGGCAAGCGTTTCGCCGCTGCCGCGTTCCCAGACGCGCACGCGCAGGTTCGTTTTGTTGATGACACGGACAAATTCGGTGTTGATGCGTTCCGGGAAAACGTCGGCGTATTCAAAGGCGGCGCCAGTTTCGGGCAGGTTGATCGCGTCGATCGCGTCGCAGAACACGACGCAGTGTCCGTTGCCGACAGATACGCAGGTCGCGCGCCATTCTTTGCCGTCCACTGTCAGCGGGTAGTCGATCATCTTCTCGCAGTCCGCTTTTGCCGGCAGAGCCGCGGGAGACAGATCCGCCTTGCCCATATCGACCGACACGGAGCTGACAACGCCGTTGCGCAGATAGAGCCGCAGGGCGTGGACGCCGCTGTTCGTTTCGATCTTGATATACTCGGAGCGGACGTAGCCCTTGTCGTAAAGGTACTTGGCGACGCAGCGGATGTTGTTGCCCGCCATGCGTCCCTCGCTGCCGTCGCGGTTGAACGAGCGCATCTTCGCGTCCGCGATCCGCGACTTTTCAATCAGGACGATCCCGTCGCCGCCAATCCCGTAATGCGGGGTGCAAAGGTCCACGCAGAGCGATTCCGGACAGGTGATCGCGCCGTCGAAGTTTTCGATGAAGATATAGTCGTTGCCGCAGGTCTGCATCTTGGCGAAGCCGATCTTCTGCCGCCACGGACGCATCGCGTTGATATCGACAAGCTCGGTGTTGAAGATCGTAAAGCGGCTTTCAATGATCTGCGCGAGGGCGTTCGCCGTGTCGAGCGAGGTCAGACATGGGATCGAAAGCTGCATGGCGCGGCGGTGCAGCAGCCGGTAGTCGCCGACGGTCGCGTCCTTGAGCGCGCCGGTATAGACGATGTACTGCAGCTTGCCGCTTTCCATCAGCGCCGTGATCTCGTCGCTTTCGCGCATGTTCGCAACGGAAATGACCGGGATTCCGAGCGAGGCGATTGCAGTCGCGGTGCCGCTCGTCGCGTAAAGGGTCATACCGAGGTCGAAAAAGCGCTTTGCAAGCGTGATAATCTCCTGATAGTCATTCTCTTCGACGCTGATCAAAACGCCGCAATCGTGCTGTTTTTGCGCCGCCGGGACCGCAAAGCCCGCGGCGGTCAGGCCCTTGAACAGCGCCTCCGGCATCGTTTTGCCGAGGCCGAGCACTTCGCCGGTCGATTTCATCTCGGGACCGAGGATCGAGTTGGCGTCGTTGAGCTTTTCGAACGAGAACACCGGCACCTTGACGGCGCAGTACGGCGGCGTGCGGTACAGCCCTGTGCCGTACCCGAGATCGCGCAGTTTCGCGCCGAGCATGACGCGCGAGGCGAGATCGACCATCGGGACGTTCGTCACCTTGCTGATATAGGGCACGGTCCGCGACGCGCGGGGGTTGACCTCGATCACGTACAGCTCGTTTTCATAGATCAGGTACTGGATATTGACAAGCCCCTTGGTACCGAGGGCAAGCGCCAGCTGCTGCGAGCAGTCGCAGATCTTTGTCAAAAACCGGTCGGACAGGTTGTAGGGCGGATAGACCGCGATCGAGTCGCCGGAATGGACGCCCGCGCGCTCGATATGCTCCATGATACCGGGGATCAGGACGTCGTCGCCGTCGGAGATGACGTCGACCTCCAGTTCCGTACCTGGCATATATTTGTCCACCAGCACGGGGTTTTCGATCCCGCCGGAGAGGATGGTCTGCATGTATTTGATCGTGTGCTCTTTCGAGCGCGAGATCGTCATATTCTGCCCGCCGATGACATAGGACGGGCGCAGCAAAACGGGATAGCCGAGACTTTCCGCGGCGGCGACGGCTTCTTCGAGCGTCAGCACGCCCATACCCTTCGGGCGGCGGATGCCGAACTGCCCGAGCAGCGCGTCAAAGCGGCTGCGGTCTTCGGCGAGGTCGATCCCGTCGGCGCTCGTGCCGAGGATGCGGATGCCCTGCTTGTCAAGGAACTGCGTCAGTTTGATCGCCGTCTGACCGCCGAACGCGACCACGACGCCGATGGGCTGTTCCACGGCGATGATATTCATCACGTCTTCGGGACACAGCGGTTCAAAATAGAGCCGGTCGGCGGTGTCATAGTCGGTCGAAACAGTCTCGGGGTTGTTGTTGACGATCACGACGTCATAGCCCATCTCGCGCAGCGTCCACACGCAGTGGACGGAGCTGTAGTCGAACTCGATTCCCTGCCCGATGC
>JAFYDS010000192.1 GCA_017544665.1 Clostridia bacterium
GCTCGCGAAGCTGCGCAGCGACGAGGAGACGCGCGATGATATCACGGTTGTCGCGGTGAAGCTGCTTGAGAATCGCGGATAATATTCGTGCACTGCGCACTGCAAACGAAAAAAGCCGCCCGCAGGCGGCTTTTGCTAACGACTAATGACTTATCTGTTTTTATACATTTTCTCATAATAATCGGCATACGCGCCGCTCTTGACGTGCTCCCACCAGTCGCGGTGGCTGAGGTACCAGTCCACCGTCTTCTGAAGCCCCGTATCGAAGTCTGTCTCCGGATACCAGCCGAGGTCGTTTTTGATCTTCGTCGGGTCGATCGCGTAGCGCATATCGTGGCCGGGCCGGTCCTTGACATAGACGATCGCGCTGTCGTCCTTACCGAGCAGGCGCAGCACAGTCTGCACGACCGCGAGGTTCGTACGCTCGTTGTGGCCGCCGATGTTATAGACTTCGCCGATCTTGCCGTGCTGCAGAATCAGGTCGATCGCTTTGCAGTGATCTTCGACATACAGCCAGTCGCGGATGTTTTTCCCTTCGCCATAGACAGGCAGGGGCTTCCCCTCGAGGGCGTTGGTGATCATCAGCGGAATCAGCTTTTCCGGGAAGTGGTAGGGTCCGTAGTTGTTCGAGCAGCGGCTGATCGTCACGGCGCTGCCGTAGGTGCGGTGGTACGCCATGACCAGCAGGTCCGCGGCGGCCTTGCTGGCCGAATAGGGCGACGACGTATGGATCGGCGTCTCTTCGGTGAAGAACAGGTCGGGACGGTCCAGCGGCAGATCGCCGTAGACCTCATCCGTCGAGACCTGATGGAACCGGATGTTGCCGTGGGCGCGGCAGCAGTCGAGCAGGACCTGCGTGCCGAGAATGTTGGTTTTGAGGAAGACCTCCGGCGCGTCGATCGAGCGATCGACGTGCGATTCCGCGGCGAAGTTGACCACGGCGTCGATCGGCGTTTCGTCAAACAGTTTGAAAACCGCGTCGCGGTCGGTGATGTCCGCTTTGACAAAGCGGAAGCGGTCGTTTTCCAGCGCGGGCGCAAGCGTTTCGAGATTGCCCGCATAGGTCAGCGCGTCCAGCCCGATCACGTGCAGGTCGGGATGCCGGTCGAGCATATAATAGACAAAGTTGGAACCGATAAAGCCGGCGGCGCCGGTCACAAGCAAAGTGTTCATAGCAAACCCTCACGTTCTTTTCTTGAATTTCGTGCCGCAGTGCGGACAGGTGATCTCGATCTTGCCGCGGTTCTTCGGGACGCGCAGCGTCTTTTTGCAGGTCGGGCAGGGGTAGTAGCGGTGGTCGGTATCCTTCGCGTGCTGCGCCTTGACACCGAACCAGCTTTTGACCGGGTCCCAGACGCGCAGGAAGCGTTCGTTTTCGCTTTGCCGCTTCGCGATGTTCTTCGACAGGACGCGCAGCAGCGCGAGCGCCATCGGCAGCAGCCCGAACAGCCGGTAGTAGCGCACGCCGCACAATGACAGCACGAACGTCACGACACAGCCGAGCAGCAGCAGCGCCACGGAAAGCTGGTCGAGCCCGTAGCGGTCCGCGAGCAGGGAACGCAGCTTTTGTTGAAATTGGTTCATAGGAAGACTCCTTTGACGGGGAAGGATAGATTTGAGACTATTGAGATTCTTTATGTTTCAAAATAAGCGCGGTCAATGAGTGCTTTCGACTTTTGAAAGTCTTTATCGGTTCTAATAGTTATTTCTAAATCGCACGTTCCGTAATGTCCGATGTTTTTAACATTTCTCGTGAATCCTTTTTCCAGTTCAACGGTGTTGGGATCAAGTTTTAAATGAAGAATAATCTGGTTTTTAAAAATCTCAATGCAAACGAGATTTTGAACTTTCTTGTATGCTAGATAGAACTTCAACTGGTTTTGAATAAGATCATCACCAAGCGATTCTATATAATCGCAAATTGAATCATATAGTGTTTTGAAATGATCGCTTGCAGAAGCAAGTTTTTCCAGATGTGTTTTCTGAACATACGATGTGCCTGAACTGGAATGGGAAGCTGTAGTTTCGTTTAAAGGTTTTGCAACCGGAGTGTTAAGATGTTCAAATAGGAGCAGATCTGAACCATACTTTCGATACTTAACCAGTTTAATGTTTCTTTGCATCTGATTAACGGCATGAACATCATAACGGGTAAAATCATTTGCAATACATATCACGCAGGGGACAGACCAATCTATTTGCTCGGCAATTTCGTTTCCAAGCTTTTCAATTACCAACAACTTGAAATCCGCCTTATGATCTAACAACCAATCCAAGTAGAACAAGCCTTGATTAATTACATTCTCACTGGTATTTCTTTTGTATTCAAAAATAACAGGACTGTTGTTTTCGTCTATGCCGATACTGTCCATTCTTCCGTTTGTAATTGTGTATTCGCTTTTTAGAAAACGAACACCAAAGAAAAGCTCCATGTTTTTCTCAATAATATGTTGCAACTCTCTTTCTAAAAGCACTTCTGATGACGTGCGCTCTTTAACGGTTGTTCCCATTTCAAACAATTTGATTTCTGACACAAATATGCCCTCCTGTGTTTCGACTGATGTATTACTTCTTTTTCTTCCATGAAATGATAAGCGCAGAAAACTTGCTCGTAGAGCAATTCATTGACGAGACTGAACCATCTGTCTCATCTATTATATAATGCTTTTGCACAAAACGCAACTAAAATTTCACCGGCGCCGACTTGATTTCTTTTCCGGTTTGTACTATAATGACGCAAACGACTGTTTGAGGAGGGTATCCCCATGCAAACCGTGAAAAAATACTTCAAGCGCTATTTTGTGGACGCGATGAGCGCGATGGCGCTCGGTCTGTTCGCGTCTCTGATCGTCGGGCTGATCATCAGCCAGCTCGCGAAGATCCCGTATCTCGGCTTTCTTTCGAACTTCACCGAGGTGCTCGCCGCCTCGTCTCCCGTGGTCGGCGGCGCCATCGGCGCGGCGATCGCCTACGGACTGAAGGCGAAGCCGCTGGTGATCTTCTCGTGTATCGCCGTCGGCGCCTACGGCTACAGCATGGGCGGCCCGGTCGGCGCGTTCGCGGCGGCTGTCGTCGGGTGCGAAATCGGCTCGCTCGTCGCGGGCAAGACGAAGATCGACATCGTCCTGACGCCGATCGTCACGATCATCACGGGCGGACTTTGCGGCATGTTTGTCGGCCCCTATCTTTCGAAGTTCATGACCTGGCTCGGCGACGTGATCAACGCCGCGACGACGCTGCACCCGTTCCCGATGGGGATCACCGTGGCGACGCTTGTCGGCCTCGCGCTGACCGCACCGATCAGCTCCGCCGCGATCTGTATCATGCTCGGACTCGAGGGGATCGCCGCGGGCGCCGCCGCCGTAGGCTGCGCGGCGCAGATGGTCGGTTTTGCCGTGACGAGCTTCCGCGCAAACGGCGTCGGCGGGCTAATCTCGCAGGGCGTCGGTACCAGTATGCTCCAGTTCGGCAACATTATGAAGCGGCCGCAGATCCTTCTTGCCCCGACACTGGCAGGCGCGATCCTCGGACCGATCTCCACCTGTGTATTCAAGATGACCAACACGCCGACGGGCGCCGGTATGGGCACGAGCGGTCTGGTCGGTCAGTTCGGCGCGTGGAGCGCGATGCACGAGAGCTTCGGCACATGGGAAACGATCGGCCTCATCGTGCTGATGCACATCGTCGCGCCGGCGGCGCTTTCTCTGATCTTCCATCTGATCTTCAAAAAGATCGGGCTTGTCAAAGACGAGTTTTTGAAACTGGAACAGCCGAAATAAGGGGGCCTCAATGAACGTTTACGACTTCGACGAAACGATTTACGACGGCGAAAGCTCGATCGAATTCATTCTGGCCTATCTGAAAAAGGACCCCACGGTTGTCCGCTTTCTGCCGAGTATCGCGAAGCTGATGTTTCGCTACAACCGCGGCAAGGCGACATTTGAGGATTTCTCCCGTGATTACGCGCCCGTGCTGCAGCGGTATTTCGCCGAAAACAACGTCGATCTGATGGCGCTGGTCTCCGGCTTCTGGGACAAGCGGATGCACAAGATCAAGCCGTTTTACCGCAAGATACAGCAGCCGGACGATGTGATCATCACCGCGTCGCCGTATTTCATGATGGACGACGTCTGCGAACGGCTCGGTGTGCGCCACCTGATCGCGACCGATTTCGATATCAACACCGGAATCATCCACACGCCGTGCTTCCGCGAGCGCAAGGTGGACCTCTTCCGCGCCGCCTTCCCGGACGGAGAGATCGACGACTTCTACACCGATTCGGTGAACGATTCGTTTTTGTTTCCGCTCGCGAAGCGCGTCTTCATGGTCAAGGGAAGCAAGATCACGCAGATCAAATGAAAAAGCCGCTCGATGGAGCGGCTTTTTCTAATTCCGAATTCAAAAAACGCCCCGCGGGGCGTTTTCTTACTTGATCCATTCGATCATCTTTTCGGGGTAGTTGCCGATCAGCGCGTCCACGCCCCACGCGGCAAGCTGTTTCGCGTCCTCTTCGGTGTTGACCGTCCAGGTGTTGATCTCGCAGCCGGCGTTGTGCATTTCGGCGACCGTCTTTTCGGTCAGCATCCGCAGCGGCGGATGGCAGCACTCGATGCCGTGGGCGGCGGTGTAGGCGCCGTAGCCGTAGGGCCAGTTTTCCGTCAGAAAGCCGCACTTGATCTCGGGGGCAAGCTGCTTGCAGCGCTCCACGGTCGTGTGGTTGAACGACGAGAAGATGATGCGGTCCTCCAGATGATAGGCGCGGATCATGTCGATCGCGGCCTGCTCGATGCCGGGATACTCCCAGACGCCGGTCTTCAGCTCGATGTTGGTGACCAGCGGCAGATCCTTGACGAGGTCGAAATACTCTTCGAGCGTCGGGATCGGGCAAAAGCCGTACTGTCCGGCAAACGAAGCCGAAAAATCATACTGCCGGAGCTCTTCGAGCGTCATGTCGCGTATGGTGCCGCTGCCGTTCGAGGTCCGGTCGATCGTTTCGTCGTGGATGATGACCATCCGGTTGTCCTTCGTCAGATGCAGATCGAACTCCATGCCGTCCACGCCGGCTTCCACTGCCTTTTGGAACGAAAGCATGGTGTTTTCCGGATAGGTCCCGCTGCAGCCTCTGTGGCCGAATACTTTAGACATGGCAAATCCTTCTTTCTTTACCGTTTTCCAACAGAGGATTATACTCCGTTTTTTGCAGGAATCAAGCCTTTTTCGAAAATTCGTCGTTTTTTTCAGAAGGGATGACGGATTCCCGCTTTTTTTGTATAAGTCAGCAAAGAAGGGCCGCCTCGCCGGACAGCCCCTTTTGTTTGTGTTTGCACCGATCAGGCTTCGTCAAAGTCCTTCGCGGTCGCCTTGTCGAAGATCGCGGTCACTTCTTCGGACGGCGCTTTGTCAAGCAAAGACACAAGGACGCAGCACAGCAGACCGACGGCGAAGCCCGGAACGATCTCATAGACGCCCGTGGACTCCGACAGGAAAATCCGCCACAGCACGTCGACCACAGCGCCGCCGACCACGCCGGCGATTGCACCCTTATAGGTGACGCGGCGCCAGAACAGCGACAGCAGGATGACCGGACCGAACGCGGAGCCGAAGCCCGCCCAGGCGTTATCGACCATCGACATGATGGCGGTCGCACCGGAACCGCGGCTGCTCGCGATGAAGTACGCCACGACGGCGACGATGATGACGATCAGACGGCCGACCCAGAGGACCTCTTTGTCCGAGGCGTTCTTGCGGAAGACCGGCTTATAGATGTCGGAGGTGAAGGAGGACGACGCGACCAGCAGCTGCGAATCGGCAGTACTCATCGCGGCGGCAACGATCGCGGAAAGCAGGATGCCCGCGACGAACGGCGGGAAGAGATCGGTCGCGAACCGGATGAAGATGCGCTCCTGGTGACCTGCTTCGATCAGCTCCGCGCCGTAGAACGTCCGGCCGAGGATCGCGATCACGATGGCTGCGCCGAGGGAGAGGATCACCCAGATAATGGCGACCGTCGCGCTCTTTTTGACCATCGACGGCTTCTTGATGGACATGAAGCGGACAAGGATGTGCGGCATGCCGAAGTAGCCGAGGCCCCAGCCCAGACCGGAAATGATATCCTGCCACGAGGAGGAGAGCGGGTTCGGGTTAAAGGTGTTGACCGTGCCGTCAGACAGGGTGAACGAAAGCTTTGACATATCGGGATCCTTGAAGAGCAGGACGATCACCGGAATCGCCAGCAGCGCCGCAAGCATCATCAGGCCCTGGAAAAAGTCGGTCCAGCAGACGGCCTTGAAGCCGCCGGTGAAGGTGTAGGCGATGATGATCAGCGCGAAGATCAGCAGCGCGAGCGACTCTTTGCCCTCGAGCTGCGGGATAACGGTCAGCAAAACGGTCTTGCCGGCGACGAAGGACGACGCGACATAGACGGTGAAGAAGACGAGAAAGACCACGGCGCAGATGATCTGCAGCGCCGGATTCTTTGCGGCAAAGCGGTTTTTGAGGTACTGCGGCAGCGTGATGGAATCGTTTGCGGCGCTTGAGAAGTTGCGCAGCCGCTTCGCGACCAGCAGCCAGTTGAGAATGGTGCCGAGCGCAAGACCGATGCCGATCCAGACCTTGCCCATGCCGAACGCGAGGATCGAGCCGGGGAAGCCCATCAAGAGCCAGCCGCTCATGTCGGACGCCTGCGCGCTCATCGCGGCGACCCAGGGGCCCATGGCGCGTCCGCCGAGGAAATAGTCCTTTTCGCCGGCGCTGCGGTCCTTGAAGAAGAAGAACACGCCGATACCGATCACGAGGACAAAGTAGAGAATAAAGGCGAGTAACTGTGCAGAAATCATGGTTTTTTCTTCCTTTCCAAATGATACCGCAGTAGTGTACCACATCTTTTGAAAAAACGCAATAGAGAACGAAGTTCAGAACAAAGTTTAATACTTTTTGATGAATGATGTTGAAAAACGCTTTATTTTTACGATTCTTTTGATTAGACTAAATTCCGTACAAATTAAAATACAGTAAAATTAACTTTTCTGCAAAGGATGGATTTTGGACTTCCGGCGGCGGAGTTGCTGCCACGACAGCCTCATCCACCACGCCCTGCGGGCGCGGTCCCCCTTGTCTCGCCTGCCGGCTCGGTCGGCGCTTCTGCCTTCGGCAGAGGTTGCCACTGGCAACCCGCACCCCGCAAGCGGGGAAGGCAAGGGCGTTGTGCTGTTTCGCGGACGATCTGATTCTTTGAGCGTTCTGTTTTCCCGCGTCACTAGTCATAAAAAAGCGCCCCGCAGGGCGTTTTTTCTCTGTCGACTAATGACTGACGATTGTTGACTTATCTGTGCACTGTGCACTGCGCACTGTGCACTTACTTCGCGCGCAGCGCAGAAAGAAACATCGGCATCACTTCCGCGGCATAGGTCTGCAGCGAGTAGTCGCCGGCGCAAAGACACCAGTCGTACAGCAGCGCCCGCTCCGCCATCGCGTAGAGGCGGACGATGTCGTTGACGCTCTTTTCCGTCGTCAGTTCGCCCTTTTCCTGTCCGCGCAGAACGATCTTGCGCAGCAGCTTGTAATAGACGCGGTTGTGGTCGAGCAGCCGCTTGTCCCCCTTGGTCGTCAGCTGTGTCGCGTACAGGCGCGTGAGCAGGTCGATATCGACCCGGTTTTCGATCATGCCGAACAGTTCGCGGTTGAGGTAGCACAGCACGTCGATGCTGTGCATCGTCGGGTCGATCGTTTCGCTGAGCGTCTCGTACGCTTCGTCAAACAGGTCCGCCAGCGTGCCGAGCAGCGCGTCCTTGCCGTCGAAATAATGGTAGAACGAGCCCTTGGAAGTGCCAGAGGCGGCGATGATCTCATCTACGGTGGTGTTGTCGTAGCCCTGTTCATAGAACAGCCGCCACGCCGCCGAGACGATCTTGCTTTTCGTCTGTTTCGATGCTTTCTTTGCCATACGCATCCCTACCCTATATAATTCATCGGATTGACCTGCGCGCCGTTCTTGAGCATCTCGAAATGCAGGTGCGGGCCGGTCACATTGCCGGTGGAGCCGATCTGGCCGATCTGCTGTCCCTGCGCGACCGTCTGTCCGACGCGAACGGTGATCGAGCCGGGCTTCATGTGGGCGTACCGCGTCTGCAGCCCGTTTCCGTGGTCGATCACGACCGTGTGGCCGTAGCCGCGGTAGCCGTTCTGCGCCACGGTGACGCGTCCCGCCGCCGCCGCGATCACGGGCGTGCCCGTGGAGTGCCCCTCGGGTTTGACGATATCGACGCCGCCGTGGAAGCTGCGGCCGGAGATCCGTCGGCTGCGGTAGCCGAAGCCGGACGAGAGAGAATACGCCCCGATCGTCGGCCAGGTAAAGCCGCCCGCACCGATGCCCGGCGTGCCCGCGCCGACCTCGATGATCTGCGCGACGGGCGCTTCCAGCTGCCGGACGGAGACGATGGCGCTGCCGATCCGCTTACCGCCGAGATAGGTGATCATCTCGGTCGTTTCCTGTTTGCCGTTTTTGCCCGTCTGGGCCAGTCTTGTCGTGCCGGCGCGCAGGGCGTCGCTTTCGCGGCGGATCGTTTCGAACGGGACGGTGCTGCGGTATTTCACCAGCTCCATCTCCTTGATCCGCACATAGTCCGCCTGCGCGGCGACAAGCAGCCGTTCGCCCGCCGTCAGATGTTCAAAATCCGTGTTCGGGTTCAGCGCCCGCAGCGTTGCCGCGGAGACCGCGCAGGCGGTCTTGATTTTTGAGAGCGTGTCGCCGCTCTTGACGGTGTAGTACTGTGCCTCGCTTTTCGGCGCGCGTAGCGTGTGCTTGAGCGCGATCGGATCCCAGAGCGTTTCCGGGTCGTCGGGGTAAAGCCCCTGCACATAGTCGATCGCTTCGACAAAGGCGACGGTCCGCCCGCTTTTCGCTTTGGCGCGGACCGGTTCGATCAGCGCGTTGAACGCCGCGACCGCGTCGCTTTCGTTGCGCACCGCGCACAAGAACTTGCCGTCGATGAAGATGCCGCACGCGTGCACGAGGGGCGTCTTGGCGTTTTCCAGCATTGTTTCGCAAAGCTGTGTGCTGCCCGACAGCGCCGTCAGCGGTACCCGCGACAGCTGATAGGTCGGCGTGTCGCCGAGCAGTTCTGTCAGCGCCGTTTTGTTTTGCGGGAGTATCGTTTCCAGATCTTCCAGCGCGCGGCGCACGACGTTTTCGTCCGCCGCGTAGCCGACGACGCTGTCGCCGAGCCGCACTTCAAGCGCCGCCGTCGTGACTTTCATCCGTCCGGCGCAGATCAGCACCAGCACCAGCGCCAAAAGCGGCAGACAGGCGTTGCCGAGGGTTTTCCAGAAGCTGCCGTTTTGCCGGAAGGAGCGGCGCAGGTAGGTGCGGTACGCGCGCAGCAGAACGACGCCGCGGTTGCTTTCGTTGCGCCGCGCGCCCTCGCGCAGCATACTGAGCTCGCGCCGGATGGTCCGCGCGTCGGAGAAAAACTGCCGGCTTCCGGCGCGAAACGACGCGAAAACCCGGCGCAGCAGATAACGCGCGCCTTTATAACAGACGACTGCCCCGGCAAAAAGATAGCGCCGCAAAAACAACAGCGCCGCCGCGATTCGGGACACCGCAATGTCTCCCAGCTTTTCCACCCAGAAAAACGGGAACAGCTGCTGCCGCCGCTGTACCCGCACAACGGTGTTCTGCTCGACGGGCAAAAGCACTTTGTCGGCGTCCTTGCCGTCATAGGCGGCATAGCGTTCGTTTGCCACGGGGTCCCTCCTTCCCTCATTTAGCTGTTTTTTATTGTCTGATAAACTGCTCGTCGCCGCGTTCCGCTTCGGCGGAAACGAACCGTTCGACCTTCATGTGCAGGTCATATCGTTCGCGCAGCGCAGCGATTTCCGCCATCATGGGAGAGGCATGGTGCTGATCCAGCGCGGCCTGATCCAGCCAGCTGTCGATCAGCAAAACAGTTGAAGCATCCTGCAGCGGCGAAAAATAGGCATACTGCAGGTTTCCCGGCTCCTGCCGGATGCGCTCGGCAATCCCCCGCCGTTCCATCTCCGCGGCAAACGCGGCGGCGGCACCGGGTTCGTTCCCTGTGTAATAAATATGGATGGTGATGCTCATTGCTTTTTCCTTTCAGTCTTCGCTGAAACCCGGCGGGCACAGCAAAGCGAGGTCGGGGCACAGGTATTCATACAGTGTGTCAACAGTGCAAAAGCCCAGCTTTTCATACATCTGCCGCGGCGTGTCGTCCGCGTCGGCGTGCAAAAAGAACAGCTTGTCTTTGCTTTGCCCGGCGAGCTGCCGCAGCAGCGTTGTGGCAACGCCCTGTCCGCGGCACGCTTCGTCCGTCAAAAGACCGTCGAGGCAGACGCAGCCGCCAGATTCAAACGTATAGCACATGCCGGCAAGCACACCGTCAAGATATGCGCCGTGATAGTTCAGCTTTTGGAACATCCGCCGGATGTTGCGGCGGGTGAAATCTTCGCCGTAAACCGGACCGTAGTGCCTGACCTCCAGCGCTTCCGCTTCCGCAAGCGTTGGCCTGCCGAACGTGACAAACGGATTCCGGTTCCAGCCGTCGCAGGGCGCCGTCAGCGCCATGGTCAGCGTGACGCTCTGCTCCAGGCCGAAGCTGTTTTGCAGCGGGGCGTCGCTTTCCAGCTTGAGAAATGCCGCGCCGGTTTCCTTCTGATACCGCAGCGCGGCGGCGATCTCTTCCGCCTGCGGCTGCCCGCTGCAGAAAAAGCAGTTGAAGTCATACTTGTCCGGCAGCAGCGGATCCTCCCACTTGGTCAGATGCGCCGAAAACGGACGCTCTGAAGAAAACAGCCGCGCCATCTGACGCTCGGCTTCGCGCGTGCGGGCCGTGATCTCCTGCGGCGTCATTTCGTCGGGTATGCCAACTGTTCCGGCGTCCAGCTTTGCAGCACGGCGCACATCGCGGCGGCTTCTTTTTTCGCGCCGGGAAGGTCGTGGTCGCGGCAGTTGCCGCACTCTTTTTCGCTCGCGCCGGGGATGTCCCCCTCAAACGCGGCGCAGAACGCCAGCGCGTCTTTCGTCAGGTCGATCGCCTGCCGCGGCGTGACGCTGTCACGGACGATAAAGTAAAACCCTGTCCGGCAGCCCATCGGGCCGAAATAGATCACGCTGTCGCTGTATTTGCTGTTGCGCACGAACGTCGCGAACAGGTGCTCGATTGTATGGATCGCGCCGGTCTCCATCACCGGCTCTTTGTTCGGCAGACGGGTGCGGATGTCGTAGGTCACGCAGTCGCCGTCGATCCGCGACGTGTACATACCCTTAGGCAAGATCGTGTGGTCAATCGTAAAGGATGCGATCTTTTTCATCGGGAAATCCCTCTTTCTCTTTAGTTCAGCGCCATGTCGCCGTTGCGGCGGAACAGCCGCACGACGGCGTCTTTCAGCTGATAGTGTTCTTCGGCTTTCAGCAGGGGATCGGCTGCGATCACCCGCTGCGACGCCGCTCTCGCTTCGCGCAGGGTGTCCATATCCTGTAACAGGTCGGCGATCTGCAGCTGCGGCAGACCGTGCTGCCTTGCGCCGAAGAAATCGCCCGGACCGCGCAGACGCAGGTCCGCGTCGGCGATCGCGAAGCCGTCGTTCGTTTTGCAAAGCGCTTCGAGCCGCTGCGACGCGGCTTCTCCCTCGGCGTCGCTGATCAGCACGCAGTAGGATTTTTCGCTGCCGCGCCCGACGCGTCCGCGCAGCTGATGCAGCTGCGAAAGGCCGAACCGCTCCGCGTTTTCCACGACCATCAGCACCGCGTTCGGGACGTCGATCCCGACTTCGATCACCGTTGTGGCAACGAGCAGCTGAATGTCGCCGGCGGCAAAATCCGCCATTACCTTTTGCTTTTCTTTCGGCTTCATCTTGCCGTGCAGCAGACCGACGCGGTAACCGGCGAAGGTCTCTTCCGAAAGCACCTTCGCGTCGGTGACAGCGGCGTGCAGGTCGGTTTCCCCCTCCTCCACGGCGGGACAGACGATGTATGCCTGCAGTCCGGCGTCGAGCTGCTTTTTGACAAAGGCGTAGATACGCGCACGGTAGCTGCTGTCCACGGCGTAGGTGCTGATCTTTTGCCGTCCCTTCGGCAGCTCGTCGATCACGGACACGTCCAGATCGCCGTAGATGATCAGAGAAAGCGTCCGCGGAATCGGCGTCGCCGACATGACGAGGATGTGGGGCGCGTCGCCCTTTTCGCCGAGCGTGCTGCGCTGGCGGACGCCGAAGCGGTGCTGCTCGTCTGTGACGACCAGCCCGAGCCGCGCAAACGTGACGTCCTCCGTCAGCAACGCGTGCGTGCCGACGACGACCTGCGCTGTGCCGTCCGCGATATGCTGCTTCGCGATCCGCTTCTGTTTCGCGGTCAGTCCGCCGGTCAAAAGCGTCACGGGCACGCTGTCGCCGAAGAGACTTTGCAGCGTCTGCGCGTGCTGCTTCGCGAGGATCTCGGTCGGCGCCATCATCGCGCCCTGATAGCCGCTTTGCGCCATCGCGTAAAGACAGGCGGCGGCAACGACCGTTTTGCCCGAGCCGACGTCGCCCTGGATGAGGCGGTTCATCGCTTCGCCCGTTGTGAAATCTTTGAGACAGTCGTCGATCGCGCGGCGCTGCGCGCCGGTCAGTTCGAACGGGAGCGACTGCAGAAACGGCTGCGCCGCCGCGGACTTGACGCGGATCGGCGTTTTGAGGCGGTTTTCCCGCTTGAGCATCGCCATGCCGCACTGCAGCACGAACAGCTCTTCAAAAATCAGCCGCCGCCGCGCGACCTCCATGTCGTGCATCGTCTCCGGCGCGTGGATGTTCTTGAGCGCGAACAGCGCGTGGGCGAGCTTGTATTCCTGCCGGATGTCCGTGTCGATCAAATCGCCGGTCTCGTCCTTTGCCCAAAGCGTCAGCGCGTTCTGGATGATCGTCGAAAGCTGGCGTCCCGTCAGTCCCGCCGTGAGCGGATAGACCGGCAGAAACGAGCCGGCGTCCGGCGCTTCGACCATGGGGTTGCTCATTTCGAACGACCCGTACTGCCGCGTGACCTTGCCGTAAAAGAGGTAGGTCTCGCCCTCCTCGAGCCGCTGTGCGAGGAATTTGTTGTTGAAGATCGTCAGATGCATCACGTCGCTGCCGTCGGTGACGACGGTCTTATAGATCGTCATGCCCTGCTTCACCATCCCGCCCGAGACGGGACAGCCGACAATACCGCGCACACACGCCGTTTCGCCCGGCGTCAGCTGCGCGATCGGGGTGCAGACCGAAAAATCGAGATAGGCGCGCGGATAGTAATGCACCGCGTCCCAGACGGTCTCGATGCCGAGCTTTTTGAGCAGCTGGGCGCGTTTTTCACCGACGCCTTTGATATATTGGACGTTCATGTCACGGGTACGCACCGCGCGTCACCTCCTTTCGGGTTGTGATACTTTGTTATTGATACGACCAGCCGTAGAGATTCGCGTACAGGTCGTTTTCGTTGATTTCGCCCTCGATCTGCAGCTCCTTGGCGCAGTAGAGGATCCCGCTGCGGAAGCACAGCGGCACAAACGGCTGATCCTGCAAGAAGACCTGCTCGAACGTCGAGGTATCGACGGTGCCGGAGCGCCATTCGCGGTACGCCTGCGCGCTGGTCGACTGGGAATCCAGCCCGTAGTTCGCTTTGCCGTCTGCGGAGAAGAACAGCGAAAGGTCCATATCCGCCGTCAGCTTCACTTCGCCGATATACAGATCCCAAAGACCGGAATCCAGCCGGACAAGATAGCTGTCGTAATCGAGAACGGAAAGGTTCACTCCGAAGCCGCAGTCGCGCAGCTGCTGGGCGATCATTTTCGCCGCGTTGAGCCGGACGGTATTTTCGCTGTTGCAGACCATCTCGAGCGTGATGCCCTGGCCGTTTTTCGTCCGCTTTGCGGAAGAGGAGAGGGTGTAGCCCAGCGCGTCGAAGTAGCCGGGCGCCGCCAGCGGATCGTACGTGACGTCTTCCTGCGGCGCTTCGCCCCAGAGGGGCTGGAACGGCGCGTCCGCCGCCAGCGCGTGGGCGTCATAGACGGAGGAGCAGAGTGTCGGTTTGTCGATTGCAGCGGCCAGCGCGCGCCGGAACGCCGCATCATTTAGATGGTCGCGGCTGCTGTTGAGCCCGAGATAGACGAGGTTGAGCAGCGGCACGTCCCATTCGTTTGCGAAGATCTTTTCCCGTTTCCGGGTCGTCGGGTCCACATAGAACGCGCTCATTTCACCGATCTGCAGCAGCTGCAGTTCGTTTTCGCGCGTGCTGATGTCGAGAAGTTTCAGCGTCTGCTGTTCCATCTCCTCCATCGTGCTGCTTTGTTCATAGGCTTCCAGATAGAGGTCGGCGTCCTTGTGATACAGCCGGTAGCGGCCACAGCCAATCGGGATGTCCGATTCGCCTGTTCCGAACTGGACGATCGGGAAGTCGAGACAGCTGACCGCCTGCGCGTTCGGTTCGATCAGGGTGAAGACCACGTCGTCGCCCTCGATGGTGCAGGAGAAAAAGTTCGCCAGCCGCGCCTCATAGCAGGGGCTTTCCTTCGCGAACTGGAATGAATAGACCACGTCGCGCGGGTGCAGCAGTTCGCCGGTCGTGAAGCGGACGTCGTCGCGCAGCGAAACTGTCAGCGTCAGACCGTTCAGAACACAGTCGGCGGCGACCGAAGGCACCGGCATGAAGGTTTCATCCAGCCGCACAAGGGAGTCGTACAAAAGCGTGCAGATGTCGCGGTTCATCGTGCTCTTCGTCTGGAACGGGTTCAGTGCGTCCACCGCCGAATAGGGCAGCGTCACGATCCGGTTCGCGGGAACGGCGTCGCCCGACTCTGTCAGCGCCGGTTCGGGTTCCGTAGTGTCGTCCGTTGCCGGACCGGGCTGATCGCCGCAGCCGGCAAGGCTCAGAAGCAGCAGCGCCGCCAGCAGCAGCGCGAGCCATCGTTTCATAGCCACTCCTCCTTTTACGTCAGCCGGACGCGCTGCGCCGAACGGCAGCGGCCGGTTTTTTCGTCGATATCAAAGACGCAGCCTTCGATCGCGCAGGGCGCGTCTTCCTCGGTGTCAAAGCGCACGGGCAAAAGCGTGCGGAATTTCTCGATCGCGATCTCTTTCTTTACGCCGAGCACCGTGCCCAGCGCGCCGCACATCCCGAGGTCGGTGATATAGCCCGTCCCGCCGGGAAGGACGCATTCGTCGCTCGTCTGGACATGGGTATGGGTCCCGACGACGGCGGACACGCGGCCGTCGAGATAATAGCCCAGCGCCTTCTTTTCGCTCGTCGCCTCGGCGTGAAAATCCACCAGCACGACGCGGCAGTCCGCGACTTCTTCGAGGGCGCGTTCGACGGCGGAAAACGGGTTTTCCAGCGGGTCGAGGTAGGTCGTGCCCATCAGATTGACGACGCCGACGCGGACAAAGCCGAGGTCGATCACGCCGACGCCCTTTCCGGGCGCGCCGTCGGGGTAGTTGTACGGGCGGATCATCGACAGTGTTTCGTCGAGATAGTCATAGACCTCCCGGCGGCGGAAGGTGTGGTTCCCTCCGGTCAGAAAATCGATGCCGGACGAGAACAGAAACTGCGCGGACTGCGGCGTGACGCCGTTGCCTTTGGCGCTGTTCTCCGCATTCGCAATACACAAATCGATTCCCGCAAAGCGTTTATAGGCGGGCAGCTTTTTGCGGACAAAGTCGCACCCGCTTTGCGACACCACGTCGCCGAGAAAGAGAATGTTCAAGGTCGTCACCAACTTTTTTCAATGGAGCGTTTTTCTGGAACGGTGTGCGGGAGCAAGGGTTGCCCCCTCAGTCACGCCCTGTCAGGCATGCCGGCTCCCCCAGAGGGGGCGTCAGGGTCGCGGCTTGCAGCAGTGTTGTTTCCGCGCCCGCTGTCGACTGTTCTGTGCACTGTGCACTCAATCAAACATATTCCGACACGTCGAAGTCATCGTCGTCCGGATAATAGTCCCAGCCTTCATAGTAGCGGTCGGACTGCTCCTGCGATGACAGAGGGATCTCTTCGAGCGCCTCCGCTTTCTGCCCGGCCATCCACAGCGTCGGATCGATCCGCAGTGTATAGCCGCAGCCGGAGGGCATCAGCCAGTCGGTCGCCGGAGCCTCGGGCAGCGCAAAGTTCGCCATGATCGCCATCAGCACGCCGCCGTGACTGAGGATGACGGCGTCGTCCGTCCCGGTCTTGAGCAGGCCTTCGACGATCCGCGCGAACGCCGAGCAGACGCGGCGGGTGAAGTCCTCGTTGCTCTCACCGAAGGGGGGCTTGATCTCCGGTTCACCTGCCAGCCAGCGGTCGAAGATCGGCGATTTTTCGTGGAGTTCCTCGGCAGAGCGGCCGTCGTATTCGCCGAAGTCGTATTCCGTCAGCGCGTCGATCACCATCGGCTTGACGCCGGGGTAGAGGATCTGGGCGGTCTCGAGGCAGCGCTTGAGCGGACTCGAGAAGATGAACTGCGTTTCGGGGTACCGGAACTGCGCTTTCATCTCCGAAAGCTGCTTTCTGCCCGCTTCGCAAAGCGGCAGGTCGGTATGCCCGATATACAGCCCGTCGAGATTGCCCTGGGTCAGCCCGTGGCGCAAAAGATGTAACCGAAGGGTTTTCATACGTCCACCTCAATCGTAAAATTCAACTAACACTTAATTATACCTGTTTTTGGAAAGGCTGTCAAGAAAAAGCGTCGCCCCGCCGCGAAGGACGGGACGCGCTTTGGCAAAGGAGTTGGATACCTCGATAAGATCGGTTGTTTGTTATTTGAAGAACTGCAGCAGCTTCTTGAACCAGGCGACAAGCCCTTTCATGGCCCGCTGGAGCCAGCCGAAGAAACCGCCGTCGTCATCGTCGTCGTTGCTGTCGCTGCCGCCGTTGTCGGTCGGCGTCAGCTTTTCGATCGTCTGTGTTTCCGTTTCGCCGCAGCCGGGGGTCGTGCAGGTGCGGGTCCTGACGCCCTCAGTCTCGGTCGTCGGCTGCTTTGTGGTGACCCAGTCTCCCCAGGCGTGGTTCTCGAGCGGGAGCGCCTCGCAGCCGTAGAAGTACTTGTCGCACTCGACGCAGTGCAGCCCCGGCGTGTGACCCGGTTCCATGCAGGTGGAGTCCACGCCCTCGATCACTTCGACCGTATGGCGGTAATCCACATCGCAAAGCGGTTTGAAAGTGCTGAGCTTGTCGTATTTGTCGGCATAGTCTTTCGCTGTGGATTCAAGATAGCCGCGCAGCATCGCCGGGTCACGGATCTCGAGCGCATCAAGGTCGCATTGTTTGTTCAGAACGATCAGCTCGTTGAGTCCGGTGTTGGGGAACGCCTTTGTGCCGATTGTGGTGACGCCTTCTTCGAGCACAACGGTGATCGAAGCGCCCGGGGCGGCGAAGCAGTCGTTCCACGGAGCAGGTTCGCTGTCGCTATAGTTCGCCATGGCGCCCGTGCCGCTGACGGTCAGCGTGCTGTTTTTGTCGATGCACCAGACGAGATTTGTGCCGTCGTCTTCCGCGCCGCAGTAGCCCCAGTCAACGACGTTGAAATGGATGTTGGCGTTCAGGAGCGGGGCAATTCCCGCATAAGCGTTTTCATCAGCGTTTCCGAAGGATATATATTGGCCATGTTGATAGGGATCAATATACTGCATACGGTTCCATTGTTCCTCGCTGCCTGCATAAAACACGTCGGCAAGCGAGGTGCAGCCGCTAAATGCAAATTCCATCACCTTTGTCAGACTGGCAGGGAGCGCCAGGGTTTTCAGGCTTTCGCACACATTAAACGTACTCATTTCGATGGATTTCACGCCTTCCGGAATCTTTACGCTTTCCAGACTGCTGCACTCACAGAATGTATAATACTCGATTCGTGACACACTGTCCGCAATGGAAACTTCTTTCAGTGCGGTATAGCCGTCGAACGCAGCCCACCAGATGTTTGTCACGCCTTCTTCAATCACAACGGCTTCAATCCTGTCGCTGTATTGATTCCACGGCTGCTCCCGCCAGGGATACTGCATTTTGCCTGTGCCGCTGATGATCAGCTTGCCGTCATCGGTGAACTTCCAGCTGACGCTCTGTACGTTATCTTCTTCTCCGCAGTAGCCCCAGTCAACGATATAGTAGTGTCTGTCGGCGTTCAGAAAGTCTTCGTTTCCGTTGGGCATGGACGGATCGATCTCCGCAAAGCGTATGCTGCTCCATTGCGCCGCAGTGCCCGCATAATACACATCTTTGATCGCGCTGCACTTGTAAAACGCAACTTCATAAACATCCGTCAGACTGGTTGGAACGTAAACGGTTTCCAAACTGGTGCAGTTGGTGAACGCGTTCAAGCCAATTAAGATAATGCCTTCTTCCATAACGAGGGTTTTAATACTATCTCTGTAACGGTACCACGGTGTGCCGGTATCGACGTTCAAGTCGCCGTCGCTATAATCACCATAAAGCGGTATCGAGCCATTGCCGCTGATTGTCAGCGTGCCGTCGGCGTCAACCATCCAAATAACGTTGTTGTTGCAGTAGCCCCAGTCAATGATGTTGTAATGGATGTTGGCGTTCTCGACCGGGTCGTTTTCGCTTTCAAATACAGCGGTCCATTGCGCCTTGCTGCCGCCGTAGAAGACGTTTGTCAGCGCACCGCAGTTGAAAAACGTGCCGCCGCCGATGCTTGTCAGACTGGCAGGCAGGGAGACCGTCTTCAGTTCGTTGCAGCAGAAGAACAGATTGGTTCCAACGCTCGTTACACCGTCCGGAATGCGGATCGAGGTTATGCTGCATTCGCCGAATGCGTGGTATCCAATGGTCGTCAGACTTTTTGAAAGTGTAATATTCGTCAGGGAGCCGCAGTATGCAAACGCGCAGTTGCCGATATGCGTCACGCTGTTCGGCATGGCGACGCTTGCCAGCGACAGACAATCGTCAAACGCCCAGTCGCCGATCGTTGTGACGCCGTCGGGGATCGTGAACGACGTGCGCGGGTTTCCGGCCGGGTACTGGATCAGCGTTGTTTTGTCTTTGTTGAACAGACAGCCCGAATCATCCGAAGCATAGCACGCGTTGTCGGCGTCAACGGTAAAGCGCTGCAGGGAGCAGCAAAGCCCGAACGCCCGTTCGCCGATCTGCGCCACGCTCTTGGGGATCGTCACGTACATCAGCGTGCCGGCATAATCGCCAAAATTACCGCTGGAAAATGCGCCGGCGCCGATGCTTGTTACGCCCTCTTCCACAACAACAGACTGAATGCTTGCGCTGACAGAATACCACGGCGCATCGGAAGCGCTAGTATAATCCGCCATCGCGCCCGTGCCGCTGATTGTCAGAGTGCCGGCATTGTCGAGCGTCCACGTCAGATTGGTGCCGTCGCCTTCGCCGCCGCAATAGCCCCAGTCGACGGTGTTAAAGCGGACGATGGCGTTGAGATGATCCCGCACGCTCTGCGCATACGCCGCATGTGCGTCATCCATATCCTCCAGGTAGCCGTAGATCCAAATCTGATCCCATTGTTCCGGGGTGCCGCTGTAGAAAACATAGGACAGGGCGGAGCAACCGTCAAAAGCGGAAATCTCAATGATCTCTACACTTGTCGGTATCGCAATGGATTTCAGATTGCTGCATCCGGCAAACATACCTGCATCAATCATGTCCTCACCATCCAGAATCACAACGTTTTTCACATCTGTACGCCCTTCAAACAGGGTGTCATACAGACCTCCCGTACTATTGAGTATCAACAGTCCGTTACTGTCGAGCGTCCAGCTGGTGCCGCTGTCAACGATCTCGGGTTCCTCCGCCGCGGCGGTGAAGCCCACGGCGAGCAGCGATGCGACCAGAACGGTCAGCAGCAGCGCGAGCCAAAGCTTGTTTGTTTTTTTCATAAGGAACGCTCCTTTAACAGATAAAATCGGGTTCTTCGCCGGGTCCAATATAACATACACCCATAAGAAATACAAGACCGCAGGGAGTAGAAAGCCAAATGGAGGGAGTGAACTGCGTTTTTCAGCATCACTGCACACTGCACACTGAAAAAAGCGGCCGAAGCCGCTTTTTTCAGAACAACCCTTTTTTCGTCTCGATCGCGCCGCAGGTGAAGCCCGCGGCTTCCACGGCTTTCTTGATCTCGTCCGCCGGAACTTCGGCGCTGACGGTGATCACGGCGCGGTTCTGCTCGTGGTCGGCCTTCGCCTTTTTCACGTTCGGAAGCGCGGCAAGCGCCTGCGATACCGCCGCGGCGCAGTGGCCGCAGTGCATGCCTGTGACTTCAATGATCTGTTTCATATCTTCGTCCTCCTTTGTCGGTTCTGTTATGTCGTCCGTTGCCGGACTTTCGGCGGAAAAGCGGCGCAGCCGCAATGCGTTGAGCACCACGGTGACCGAGCTGAAGCTCATCGCCGCCGCGCCGATCATCGGCGTCAGTCTGATTCCAAGTATAGCATAAAATGCGCCCGCTGCCAAGGGGATGGCGATCACATTGTAGAAAAAAGCCCAGAAAAGATTCATCCGGATGTTGCGGATGACCGCTTTGCACAGCCGGATCGCCGTTTCGACCGAGAAAATGTCACGTCCCAGCAGCACAAGGTCCGCCGATTCGATTGCGATATCCGTCCCGCTGCCGATCGCGACGCCGACGTCCGCACGCGAGAGGGCGGGGGCGTCGTTGACCCCGTCGCCGACCATCGCGACGGTTTTGCCATTGTCGCGCAGCTGCTGCACCGCGGCGTCCTTGTTCTGCGGGAGCACCTCCGCCACCACCCGGGCGATCCCGAGCCGCTTTGCGACGGCGTCGGCGGTCCGGGCGTTGTCCCCCGTGAGCATCACGGGCTCGATAGCCTGTTCCTGCAGGGCGCGCACGACCGCGGCAGCGTGGGGTTTCTCGGTGTCCGCCACGGCAAAGACTGCCGCGAGAGCACCGTCCTTTGCCAACAGCAGCGGCGTTTTGCCTTCGCCCGCGAGCGTCTCCAGTGTTGCCGTCTGTGCGGCGCAGTCAACGCCGCTTTGCTCCAAGAACTTCCGGTTGCCGATCACATAGCGGCTGCCATTGACCGTCCCGGCGATCCCGCTGCCCGCGAAGGATTCGAAGCGTTCGGGTGTCGGCAGGGGCAGATCGGCGGCTTTGCGCAAGACGGCGGCGGCGATCGGGTGTTCGCTCTGCGCCTCGAGGGCGGCCGCCGCGGTCAGCAGGGAGACTTCGTCGTCGTCTCCCGTGACGATCAGATCTGTCACGGCGGGGAGCCCTTCGGTCAGCGTGCCGGTTTTATCGAAGACAACGGTATCGACCGCCGCCAGCTGTTCCATTGCGGCGGCGCTTTTGAAGAGGAGGCCGTTTTTCGCCGCCTGTCCCGTGCCGACCATGATTGCCACGGGCGTCGCGAGCCCGAGCGCGCAGGGGCAGGAGATCACGAGGACGCTGATCGCGTAGTTGAGCGCCGTGCCGACGTCGCGGCTGACGAGCATCCAGATGGTGAACACCAGCGCCGCGATCGCGATTACGACCGGCACAAAGACGCGGCTGACGCGGTCCGCGAGCCGTGAGATCGGCGCCTTGCTCGCCGCCGCCTCCAGAGACAATGCGATCATCTGCGAGAGCGTCGTCGCGTCGCCGACCCGCTCCGCGCGGAAGTGGAACGCGCCCGCCGTGTTGAGAGACGCGCACAAGACGCTGTCGCCCGCACCTTTTTCGACCGGCATGCTTTCTCCGGTCAGGGCGCTCTGGTCGAGCCAGCCTGTTCCGCTGACGATGACCCCGTCGGCGGGGATCTTCGTCCCGGGCCGCACGACGATCTCGTCGCCGATCTGCAACTCTTCGGCCGCAACGGTCGTTTCGGTGCCGCCGCGGATCACCTGCGCGGTCTGCGGAGCGAGCTCCCCGAGCAGATCGAGCGCCCGTTTTGTTTTGCCTTTGGAGCGCTCTTCGATGTATTTGCCGATATCGACGAGCGTCACGATCATGGCGGCGGATTCAAAATAGAGGTTTTGGTGCAGCGCGGCGGCTGCTTCCATGTCGCCGGCGGCAACGGCGCGGAACAGCTGTACCGTGACCACAGCGCCGTAGCCGAACGAAGCGGCGGCGCCGAGCGCGATCAGGGAGTCCATATTCGGCGCGCGGTGCAGCAAAGCGCGAAAGCCGCTGATAAAATAGCTGCGGTTGATGACGAGGATGACGAGCGTCAGCGCCAGCAGAACCAGCGCGTGCCAAGGGGCGTTTTCGTGCCCCGCGAGAAACGGCGGCTGCGGGAGCGAGAGCATGTGCCCCATCGAAAGATACATCAGCGGCAGCAGCAGCAAAACGGAGACGATCAGCCGCCGCTGCTTCGCTTTTTCAAGCTTTTCCTGCGCGGGAGCTTTGCGTCTGGTCGGGTCGTGGACGGCGGCGCCGTAGCCCGCCGCCTTGACCTTGAGGATGATATCAGACGCCGTGAGCTTCCGGTCGTCGTAATCGACCGCCATGCTGTTCGTCAGCAGGTTGACCTGCACATTCTCCGCGCCGTCGAGCGTCTCCACGGCGGACTGCACCCGCGCGCTGCACGCGGCGCAGGTCATGCCGGTGATATCAAAGGTCGTCTTCACGCTGCGTCACCTCCGGTTAGCCTTTGTTTACTTAGCTATCGTATCGCATTTTCGATGGTTTGTCAAGCGCACATTTTGCCAATTTAGAAATATAATGCAAAGAATTCTTGAAAACGATTGACTTTTCCGCCGATTTATTGTATGTTTATTGATAGACACGTCATTGACGAAAGGAGTTCCCGTTATGAGTAAGAATATCAAGACGACGGCGCTGGTTCTCGCGCTGCTGCTCGTGTTCCTTTGCGGTTTCGGGCTGGGCAAAAACAGAGGGTTCAACCTGAACATCAACAACAACCCCTACGGTACCACCGCGCCTGCGGAAGACGACGCAGAGCCGGCCGACGCAACGACCGAACCGGCGGACGACCAGACTGCCGACACCAAGCCGGCAAAGCCGCTCAAGGCGCCGAAGGGCGTTGAAGCCGTCGTTTCCGCCTACAACAAGGCGGTCAACCGTGCCAAGCGCGCCGAGACGATCACAATCCACAAGACCGTCACGCTGGAGATGCAGCCCGGCGAGATCGCTCCCGGTCTCGCGAAGGGCGCCGCGCAGTCCGCGATCAAGCGCGCCGTGCAGCCGATCGACCAGACCTTCAAGGTCCGCAGCGACGGCAAGGAGAAAGACAAGACCGCAAAAGAGATCCTTTCTCCCGCGGGCAAAGCCTCGAAGATTTCGGCAGACGACGTGACAGCCGCCAAGGCGAAGGCGAAGGACGGCGGTTATGTGATCATCATCAAGCTGAAGGATGAAGCCGCCGCGTATAAGAACGACAAGGTCAAGCAGGCGAAGGCGCACGCCGCCGGTCTGACGATGCCCGATCCGTCCGCGATGACCGCGTTCGGCGTCAAGCTCATGGCGGCAAAGATCAAGTACAGCGGCACGACGCTGCGCGCGACGCTCGACAGCAGCGGCAATCTGGTGAAGGTCGAATACAAGATCCCGTTCTCCGCGACATTGACCGGCAAGTTCTATGTCTCGAAAATGAGCGCCGCGATCGACGGCACGATCACCGAAACGGCGGAGCTGAGCGCCTAAGAGACGCGCATAATTCCCAAAACGTCAGCGCCCCGGCGGGATATTTTCAGCTTCTTGCCTATTGCATTTTTCCCCTTTCAGTGTTAGAATAACACAAATCCGACACAGAAAGGAGGATGTCTCATGAAAAAGATCATTTCCAAAAGAGAGTACGACACCGACGCTTCCACGCTGATCGAAAAGCGCACCAGCGGCGTTTACGGTGATCCTGCCGGTTATGAGGAATCGCTGTATCAGACGGCGAAGGGCTACTACTTCCTCTACACCAACGGCGGCGAAGAATCCCCGTACAAAAAGGAAGACATCAAATGCGTTTCCGCCGCGAAAGCGGAAGCCTGGCTGAACAACAAATAAAAAAACCGCCTGCGGGCGGTTTTTTTATTTGTCAGATGTTAGCAGCTAGCAGTTAGCGGTTAGATGGCCGGGAACGCCGCGCGGGGGATTGCGTCCCTTGCCAAAATCGTGTATAATAAACGCAGACGACATCAGGAGGCGATCATATGAAAAAGAGTCTCTCGTTTTTCTTTACGGTGCTGCTGCTTGCGGCGACGCCCATGGGCGTGCTCGGCGCGGGCGCGGCGGTCAACCCCTTCGAGACGGGAACGCTCGGCTGTGAGCGGTTTCGCATCCCTGCGCTGTGGACGCTGCGCGACGGGCGGGTGCTCGCTTCGGCGGACCTGCGGTGGAACCACGGCGTTGACGCGCCGCAGAACCTCGACGTTGCTGCTTCTCTGTCGCCCGACGGCTACGCCGGCTGGACCTACGCCGTGCCGAACCGTCTCGACGATTACGCCGACGGCACAGGCAGCGCCAAAAGCGCCGCGTATATCGACTCCGCGCTGCTGCAAAGCGACAGCGGCCGCGTCTTCCTTTTGACCGACCTCTTCCTTTCCGGAACGGGCTACCCGAACGCGCAGAAGGGCAGCGGCTGTGTGACCGTGGACGGCAAACGCTGCATCGCCCTCGCCGCGCGGGGCAGCGACGATTACCGGTACTGCATCGCCGACTTTGACGGCGGCTTTGCGCCGGTGCTCGAAAACGGCAGCCCGACCGCCTATGCTGTGGACCGCGAATACCGGCTGTACAAAGACGGCGCACTTTGCACAATGGCGCAGAAGGGCGACGACGACGTCCCGACCGGGGAGACCGTGGCGCAGACCGTGTTCTACGCCGACGCCGACCTGCACGTGTTCCCGACGCCGTTTTTGTGCCTGCGCACGAGCGACGACGGCGGCAAATCATGGAGCGCCCCGACGCTTCTCAATCCGATGGTGAAGCGCGACAGCGAAGCCTTTCTCGGCGTCTGCCCGGGCCGCGGTGCGGCAGTGCAGGTTGACGGGCATGAGCGGCTGATCTTCCCGGTCTATTCCAACGAAAACGGGAAAGAGCACGCGCTGATGCTCTATTCCGACGACGACGGCAACACGTGGCAGCGCGGCGCGGACGTCCGGAATGCCCGGCTGCTGCAAAAGACCAGCGAATCGCAGATCATCACCCTGCCCGACGGGACGCTGCGGCTGTTCTCGCGGACAGCTTCCCACTTTGTCGGCGTCTGCGACAGCGCAGACGGCGGCGTCAGCTGGACGAAATCGAAGCCCGCCTGGGCGCTCTTCGGGACGAAAAACTGCATGGTATCGTTCATCAACACGACGCACACCGTCGGCGGCAAGCCGGTCGTCCTTTGCTCGATGGGCGGCAGCGCGAAGGGGCGCGCGAACGGCGTTTTGCGCGTCGGCGTGATCGGAGACAGGAACCGGATCGACTGGATCTCGGAACTGCCGGTCAACGAGGGCTTCTTCGCCTATTCGTGTTTGACGGAGCTTTCCGACGGGAAGATCGCGCTGCTGTTTGAGGACGAGGCGGCCCACTTCTGCTACGGCGTGTACGACCTTGCGGACGACGGTTCACTCTCTCCGACGGACGGCAGCGATCCCGTCGCCGTCCCGGCGCCGACGTTCGCGGACCGGCTGCTGCGATTGTTCGCGAAGTTTATGGCAGCAGTTAGCTGTTAGCAGTTGGTGGTTAGCAAAAAGCGCCCCACAGGACGCTTTATTATTGCAAACGCATCGTCGTGGCTGCCGCGACAGCCCCTCAGTCGCCTACGGTGACAGCACCCCCGCAGGCGGGGGTGCCATGGTTGTGGCTTACCGCTGCGTCGTTTCCGCGTTCATTCCACATTCCAAATTTCACTGCACACTGTACACTGCAAACTGCACACTGAAAAAAGCCGCCCGCAGGCGGTTTTTTTCACACGCACACCATTTGGCGGAAGTCGGTCTCGATCACCTTCGGGCAGGCGGCGGGGGAGTACACCCAGCGGTCCAGATGCCGCCCGGTGAAAAAGTAGTGCGGCGGCGCGCTCGGATAGACCGCGTCGAAGGAATCGACAATGATCAGCTTGATCTTCATCCGCTCGGGGATCAGGCTCTTGATATAGACACTTGCGTGCTGTCCCGGTTCGACGCCGGAGACATATTCCGCGAGCCCCGCGAGGTTTTCCCTTAGTTCGACAAAGATTCCGTAGCGCTCCACGGAGCGGACGATCCCGGGGACGGTCTCGCCGGGCTTGAAAAAGGCGGCGTTCTCCTCCCAGGTGCCAAGCAGCTCTTTGTAGCTGAGTGTCACGCGGTCGAGGGCGTCGCGGGCTTTGACGATCGCCTTGATCCGCTGCCCGGGGTGGAACCGCGCGGACGGGTGCGGGATCCGCGAGACGGAGATCGCGTCGATCGGCATCAGGGCGCTGATCCCCGCGCCGATATCGCAGAAGACGCCGAACGGCTCCATGTGGGTCACGACGGCGTCGATCACGTCGCCGGGGCGCAGCTGCCGCACATAGTCGCGCATACAGTCCTCCTGGACAGCGCGGCGGCTGAGCAGGGCAATCGTGTCGCCCTGTGCGTCCGGCGCAAAGCCGAGGATCTTGAACACCACGGGTTTGTTGACGCGCGAGATGATCGCGATGTCGCGCACGGAGCCGTCTTCGATGCCGATCGCGCCCTCTTCACGGACGATCAGCCCGCACATCGCGCCGAGATCGACGTGCAGGTTGTGCTCCTTGTCACACATCACGGCGCGCGCTTCGAGCGTTCTGCCGTTGTACCACGCGTCCTTGAGCGTCGCCTTTGACGAGAGGGCGAGACGGTTTTCTTCGGTTGAGATCAGAACATTTTCGGGATAATACTGCTTCATTGTCTGGTTCCTTTCTTCTGCCCGCGCGGGCAGTGTTGTATGATACGTCTTTCATATATATGCGAGACGGACCGGTTTTATTTGGCGTGACGGCCGATTTCTTCTTTTTTTGCCGCGGATGATTGATATTTTTGCAGAAGACTGGTATAATATACTATTAGTTTTGGAATAAGGAAGGGGCGGGTGAAATGAAACGAATCAAAAAGGTTCTTTCGCTGCTGATGGCGCTTTTGCTGTCGTTTTCTGTCTTTGCTGTGTCTGCCGCAGCGCTTGATACAACCGAGAATACCGGCTTCACCTGGAAAGAGACCGCGGAGCATCGCTTCTATCAAACGGTTGACCGGCTGATTGTCGGACTCGGCGCTGTGCTCAATGCGGCAATTCCGGGACTGAACTGGGCCGGCAAAATCCCGCAGCTCAGCGCTTATACACCCGAAGCCTTCTATCCGGGAAAGGCGGAATTCGATGCTGCGCCCGCCGCTGACGCAAAATGGCAGATGGGGTTTGCCGCTGCTTCGTTTTTAGAAAACATTGATCCGATGGACGGCAGCTTTTATCTGGCCGGTGCGCTTGCCGCAACCGAAGGGAAGGCGCCGAAGGCAGTACTGGATGATCAGGGCGTCAACGCTTTTGCGCTTTCTGACGGCAGCACAACCGTTGCGTTTGCTGCGATTGACGGCTTTGGCCTGACGCGCGGCGACGTGCAGGAGATCCGCAGCCGACTGGCCGTCTTTGCGTCGGAGCACAAGATCGCTTCCATTAACGTTTCGTCGCTGCACCAGCATTCCTGTATCGATACGCTCGGACTCGGTGCGCCGATTGTTCCGGCACTGTTCCAAAACCCGACAGCGATCCTGTTTGGCAAGGAGACGCCGATCGTCGGGCGCAACCCCGTCTTTATGGAAGCGCTATACTGCGCAGTCACAAACGCAGTGAAGCAGGCGGTGGAAAGCATGACGCCCGGCGTGTTGTACTATGGGAGCACGGACATCAGCGAATATATCTGTGACAAACGCGACCCACAGCAATTTGACGGGCTGTTTCATCGGTTGCGCTTTGTGCCCGACGACAAAGCCAAAAACGAAGTCTGGGTGGGGCAGGCCGCAATCCATCCCACAACAGTGGGCAGCGGCGGTTCGCTTTCTGCGGATTATCCGCACTATATTGAGCAGTATGTCAAGACACATGCCGACGCGGATTTTGTGTTTTTCCAGGGTGCGGAACTTGCTATCTCCAGCTATGCACACACCTTCAGTTATGATCCGGACGGTCCGGACAACGCCAGAGCGGCGGCCATGGGGGAAACACTCGGACGCAAACTGGCTGCCATAGATCAGGAGCAGTCTCTTTCTCCGCTGCTGAACATTGCCATACGGGAAGCAACGCTTCCGGTAAAGAATCCGATTCATATTATTGCCGGACGTGAGGATCTGCTGGCAAGCGTTCTGTGCCGGAAGGGTCTCGGCTATGTGATCGTGACGGAACTGGGATATATGGAACTCGGCGGCAAACTGGGCGTTGCGCTTGTCCCCGGCGAAATAGAACCCGCCATTCTTTGGGGCGGCGCAGCAACAAAAGCGGAAAGCTGGAGCGGCACCTCCTGGGACTATGCGCCCTGGGCGGAGACCTGCGGTGCAGAAAGACTATTGTGCATCGGTCTTTGCAACGACCAGATCGGCTATATACTTTGTGATAACGACTACCGTTCCATGCTGACGGAGAACGAAGAGATCAACGCCATCAGCAATCAGGTCGGCTCACAGCTTACCGAAGCGTTTGAGGCGCTGGTCGCAGAGGTGAAATAGCAGCATAAGGCTGTGTTGGGAAACATATTTGTAACGTGTCATAACAAGCATTGTTATCAGGAAGGAGATGCCGGAGGATGGACGTACAGGTCGGCGATATTCTGACGATGAAAAAGAAGCATCCGTGCGGCAGTGCGGAATTCAGCGTGCTGCGGTCCGGCATGGACTTCAAGCTCAAATGCCGCGGCTGCGGACACGAGATCATGATCCCGCGCAGCAAGGCGGAAAAGAACATCCGCAAAATCACCCGACCGGAGGAGACGCCATGATCGAAAAGCTCGGCGCGGTGGAAACGCGCTTTGACGAAGTGGAACAAAAGCTGTGCGATCCCGCGGTCGTGTCCGATCAGGCTGCCTACGCGGCGCTGATGAAGGAGAGAAAGAGACTTTTGCCGGTCGTGGAGACCTTCCGGCGCTACAAGGACGCCGCGGCGGCGCTCGCGGAGGCGAAGGCGCTGCTGGAAAGCGAAAGCGACAAAGAGCTGCGCGCCCTCGCGCAGGAGGAAGCCGACGCCCAGAAGGCGGCGCTGGAAACGCTCTCGCAGGAGCTGCGCGTGCTGCTGCTGCCGAAAGATGAAAACGACGACAAAAACGTGATCGTCGAGATCCGCGGCGGCGCGGGCGGAGAGGAATCCGCCCTGTTTGCGGCGGTGCTGTTCCGGATGTACAGCATGTACGCCGAACGCAAGGGCTTCAAGATCGACGTGCTCGGCACGAACGAGACGGAACTCGGCGGCTTCAAAGAAATCAGCTTCCTCGTGATCGGGGAAGGCGCGTGGTCGCGGCTGAAATTCGAAAGCGGCGTCCACCGCGTGCAGCGCGTCCCGGAAACGGAATCGCAGGGGCGCATCCACACCTCGACCGCGACCGTTGCCGTGCTGCCCGAAGCTGAGGACGTGGAGGTGGAACTCAACCCCGCCGATCTCCAGATCGACACCTTCCGCTCGAGCGGCGCGGGCGGTCAGCATATCAACAAGACCGAGTCCGCGATCCGCATCACGCACCTGCCCACGGGGCTGGTCGTGGAGTGTCAGGATGAGCGCAGCCAGCACAAAAACAAGGACAAGGCGATGCGCGTACTGCGCAGCAAGCTGCTCGAGCTCGAACAGCAAAAGCAGCAGTCCTCGATCGCCGACGCGCGAAAGAGCCAGGTCGGCACCGGCGACCGCAGCGAACGCATCCGAACATACAACTATCCGCAGGGGCGCGTCTCCGACCACCGGATCGGGCTGACGATCTATAAACTCGAACAGTTCCTCAACGGCGATATGGACGAGATCATCGACGCCCTCATCACCGCGGACACCGCCGAAAAACTGAAGGCGAGCGAGGGGGAAGGCGTATGAAGACACAGTTCTTTTCCGTCAAGGACCCGCGCGACCCCGTCTTGCAGACTGTCGGCGCGATTCTCAGAAACGGCGGACTTGCCGCGATCCCGACCGAGACGGTTTACGGGCTTGCGGCCAATGCACTTTGTGACGACGCCGTCCGCGGCATCTTCCGGGCCAAAGGCAGACCCGCCGACAATCCGCTGATCGTCCATATCAGCGACCTGTCGCAGTGGGACGCGCTCGTGACGGAGGTTCCGGACGCGGCAAAGCGACTTGCCGCCGCCTACTGGCCGGGTCCGCTGACGATCATTCTCCCGAAAAGCGGCCGCGTCTCAGACGTGGTCAGTGGCGGTCTTCCGACCGTCGCGGTGCGGATGCCGTCGCACCCGATCGCCCGCACCGTCATCGACGCGGCGGGCGTGCCGCTCGCGGCGCCCTCGGCGAATACGTCGGGTCGGCCGAGCCCGACCACGGCACAGCACGTCAAAGACGACCTCGACGGCAAAATCGACTGTATCGTCGACGCCGGTCCGTGCCCCATCGGCGTGGAATCGACGGTGGTTTCCCTCGCGGGAGACAAGCCCCGGCTGCTGCGGCCAGGCGGCGTCACGCCGGAGATGCTCGAAGCCGTCCTCGGCGAGATCGACATCGACGACGCCGTGTTCCACCGCCTCGCGGACAACGAGACCGCCGCTTCGCCCGGCATGAAATACAAGCACTACGCCCCTTTGGCGCGGGTCGTGATCCTCAAGGGAAGCTTCGCGCAGTTCCAACAGTATGTTGACGCGCACAAGACCCCGGGTACGATGGCGCTGTGCTTTGCGGGCGAAGAAGGGGACCTTTCCGTCCCGGCGATCGCCTTCGGTGAAGCCGGCGACGACGCGGCGCAGGCGGCGCGGATCTTTGCCGCGCTGCGCGAACTGGACAAGCGCGGGGCGACGACAGTCTTCGCGCGGTTTCCGCAGACGGACGGCGTCGGGCTTGCCGTGTTCAACCGGCTCGTGCGCGCCGCCGCGTTCCAGATCATCGACCTCGGAGGTGCGCCATGATTTGCTACGGACTGACCGGCAAAACCGGCGCGGGCAAAAGCACCGTCGCCGCATGGCTGCGTGACCGCGGCTGGTATGTGATCGACGGCGACGTCCTCGCGCGCGAGATCGTCGCGCCCGGTTCGCCCGTCCTCGAACGGCTCACGGCGGTATTCGGCGCCGATATTCTGCAGCCGGACGGCGCGCTCGACCGCAAGGCGCTGGTTGACCGGCTGCACGATCTGCCTTGCGGCGTGGAGACGCTCAACGCGATCACGCATCCCGCGATCGACGCGCTGGTGGAAGCCGAACTCGAAGCCGCCGAACAAGCGGGCTATACCCACTGCGTCTTCGACGCGGCGGCGCTGCTCGAAAGCCCGAGCAAAGCGCGGTGCGACAAGATCATCGTCGTCACGGCGCCGGAAGATGTGCGTCTGCAGCGCATCCTCGCGCGCGACGGCCTGACGATAGGACAGGCGTTTTCCCGCATGGCGATGCAGAAGGACGACGACTGGTACCTTTCACAGGCGGACATCGTGATCCGCAACTATCCGCCCTACACGCTCGAAGAAGAACTCTCCAATCAGGTGATTCCATGGCAAACCGAAACCCCGGACGAAAACGAAGACTGACGCCGCTCGGCAAGCTGGCCGTTGTGTTCGTCTGTGCGTTGCTGCTGCTCGGCGGCTGTTTTGCTGTCCGCGGCGTTCTGCAATCATTATATCCGCAGCGCTACGATGATTTTGTCGAAACGTATACCGCCGAACACGGGCTGGAAAAATCTTTTGTCTATGCCGTGATCAAATGCGAAAGCGGCTTCGATCCGCAGGCGGTGTCTCCCGTCGGCGCGCGCGGACTGATGCAGATCATGCCC
>JAFYDS010000193.1 GCA_017544665.1 Clostridia bacterium
CGATGGCCAGCAGCTGGCGCTGGCCCTGGGAGAGGTTGGCGCCGTCGCCTTCGAGCATCGTGTTGTAGCCGTCGGAGAGGCGCATTATGAAGCTGTGGGCGGATGCGGTTTTCGCCGCCGCGATGACCTCCTCGTCTGTCGCGTCAAGCCGTCCGTAGCGGATGTTTTCCATGACCGTTCCCGTGAAAAGGTGCGTGTCCTGAAGGACCATCGCGATGTGGCTGCGGAGTTCGTCGCGCTTGATGTCGCGGATGTCGACGCCGTCGATCGTGATCGTGCCCTCCTCCACGTCGTAGAAGCGGCTGATCAGGTTGGTGACGGTCGTCTTGCCTGCGCCGGTGGAGCCGACGAAAGCGATCTTCTGGCCGGGTTTCGCGTACAGGCTGATGTTTTTGAGGACCGTTTTGCCCGGAACGTAGCCGAAAGTCACGTTTTCGAGCACGACGTAGCCCTGCATGCCGTCCATCGTTTTCGCGTCGGGAACGTCGGGCTTTTCGGGATCGGTGTCCATCACCTCGAAAACGCGCTCAGCGCCCGCAAGCGCGGAGAAAACGGTCGCCATCTGCTGCGAAAGCTGGTTGATCGGCATCGCGAACTGGCGCGCGTACCTTGCAAAAATCGAGAGGCCGCCCGGTGTCAGGTAGCCCGCGAGCATCAGAATGCCGCCCACGCCCACGGTGACGGCGTAGGAAATTTGCGACATGTTGCCCATGACAGGCCCCATGATGCCGCCCCAGAACTGCGCCTTGAACTGCTTATCGCGCATGTCGTCGTTGAGCAGCCCGAACTCCTCCTCGCACTCGTCCTCGTGGTTGAACACCTTGATGACCTTCTGGCCTGTAACGGTCTCCTCCATGTAGCCGTTGATGGCTCCGAGCGCCGCCTGCTGGCTGGAATAGTATTTCCGCGAACGCTTCGCGAGAAGCAGACCGCCGAACATGAACACGGGGATGAAAACGACCGTCACGAGCGTCAGGATCCAGCTCGTGGTGATCATGAATATAAACGTTCCGATCAAAGTGACGGTTCCCGAAATGATCGACGTCAGCGAGTTGCTGACCATCGAGTCGAGGTTGTCGATATCGTTCGTGAAGCGCGACATGATCTCGCCGACAGGTTTCGAGTCAAAATACCTGACCGGAAGGCGCTGCAGCTTCGTGAAAAGGTCGTTCCTGATGTCGGTAAGGAAGTTCTGCGTGATGTGCATCATCAGCTTCGCCTGGATGTACGAGGTCGCGATTCCGATCACGTAGACGACGCCCAGGATCGTCACAGCCGCGATAATATACTGAAAAGCCGTCGCCTCCGCGCCGCCGAAAACAGCGGAAAGGACCGACCTTATAAAGCCGTCCGCCGCGATCTCGACTTTTGTCATGTTGATGACGGCGTCGGGTTTGACGGCGAGCGTCAGCCTGTCGATGATAGGCGCCGTGAGGTAGCCGCCCACGAGAGACGTCAGCGTCGTAAAGAGCATGCACAGGAGCACAAATACCAGCCGCACGCGCTGACCGTGAAGGTACGTGAAAAGCCTCGCGATCGTCTTGCGCGCGTCCTTCGGCTTGCCCTGCTGCCTGCCCGGATTGTTCCTGCCGCCGCCCGGACCGCCACCCGGACCGCCGCGCTGAGCAGACTGCGTTTGAGAGCTGTTGTACTGTTTTCTCAGTTCGTCAATATTTCTCGGCATCGCGCGTCACTCCTTTCCGGTCTGGGATTCGTAAATTTCCCTGTACTCGAGGTTGCTCTCGAGCAGCTCCGCGTGAGTGCCCACGCCTGTGATCTTGCCCTCGTTCATGACGACGATCATGTCCGCGTCCATAACGGAACCGATGCGCTGCGCAATAATGATCTTGGTGGAGCCCTGCAGCTCCTCGCGGAACGCCTTCCTGATCATCGCCTCTGTGGCGGTGTCAACGGCGCTTGTGGAGTCGTCGAGAATGAGGATCTTAGGCTTCTTAAGAAGCGCGCGTGCGATGCACAGCCTCTGCTTCTGGCCGCCGGAAACGTTCTTGCCGCCCTGCTCGAGCTCGGTGTTGTAGCCGTCGGAAAAAGTCTTGATGAACTTGTCCGCCTGCGCGAAGTCCGCGTATTTGACCATCTCCTCGTCGGTCGCGTTTTCGTCGCCCCAGCGCAGGTTCTCGGCGATCGTGCCCGAGAAAGGCGTATTCATCTGGAGCACCATGCCGATGCCGTCGCGGAGATTCACGAGCGAGTAGTCTTTAACGTTGACGCCGCCGACAAGCACCTCGCCCGCGTCCACGTCGTAAAGGCGCGGAACCATCGAAACGAGCGTCGTTTTGCCCGAACCCGTCGAACCGATAATGCCCACCGTCGCGCCGTCCGGAATCGTCAGGCTGACGTCGTCGAGCACCAGGTCCTCGCTGTTCTTAAAGTACCGGAACGAGACGTGCTTGAACTCGATCGTGCCGTCGGTAACTTTTTTGTCCTTCTCCTGCGCTTCCGCGTCGCTGATCTCGGATTTTTCGTCGAGCACCTCCGCGATACGCCTTGCGCTGGCAAGTGCCCTGGACGAGAACATGAGCATGAACGTGACCATCATCAGAGAGAACAAAATCTGCGAAACGTAGGTCAAAAACGACGACAGCTCGCCGACCGTCAGACCGCCGTCGTTCGCGAGAACGATCCTGCCGCCGAAAATGATCACCGCGATAAGCGTCGCGTTCATGATGACCGTCATCACCGGTTCCATGAAGATC
>JAFYDS010000194.1 GCA_017544665.1 Clostridia bacterium
AAAGCGGTAACCTCCTTAAAAATCGAGTTCACAGTAATAAATGCTCTTATTTCAAGGAAAGGCAAGTCATTTTAATGGGGTGGGGTGCATTGCACACGATTACTTATCTCGCACACGAATACACCCCATCTTGCAAACGATTACTGCTTGCACAAACTACTAAAAACCGAATAAAACAGAGAAGAGCATAACCAGACAGATAATTCCGTCCGGGCAGGCTCTAAAAGTAACCGTGTGCAAGAAGCCGAAAAACGCTTTGTTTCAAAGGCTTTTTCAAAGCTGCGGGGTGCAGGTTGTATCCAAATTGGTGTGGGTTTCCAGAAAAAAGCACGCTTCGGCGTGCTTTTTTTACGATAAACTTGCAGCGTATGAACAAATATTAGATTATCTCATTTCTCTTGCGCTCTCCGTCATTCTTTGCTATACTAAAGTCAAATAAAGCATTACGGAGGTCCTCGCTATGGGTAAAAAACTGACACTGCGTATTCTTGCCGTTCTTCTGGTTTGTCTCCTTTTGAGTTTCATCGTCCCCTCCGGTTTCGCCAAAGCCGACCCGACCGCGGCAAAGCCGACCGCCGCGAAGAATCTGTACTGGCCGGACGACCGGGTATTCCCCGCCTTTGCCGCGCCGGAAGAGACCCTCGTCGCGTTCCCGGGCGATCTGCTGCCCGGCGAAGAGATGACGGCGCTCGCCTGCTTACAGGGCTTCGTCAACGCGATCCGGCCGCAGATCGTCATTCTTGACGGCGACGTGCGCGAATGGCTCGACGAATACGGCTTCGCGTATACCGTCGCCAACCGTGAAAACGCCTATGAGTATATCAAAGACTTCGTCACGGACACCGTTGCAGGGGCTGTACTCTATTCCACCGAGCGCAATGCAGAATACCTCAATCTCGCGAGCTCCGTCGGCAACACAATGAACGCCGTGCCGCTGACCGTGGAGCTGTATGAAAAGTGGAAAGCGGCAGGGATCGATCTGCCCGTGCTCGCCGACCTCACGGCGCTGCCCTATACGAAGACGGTGGATATCTACCGCTATCTCTATGACAACTACTGGAACCAGTGCACCCACCGCGTGCTTGTGATCCAGCGCACGGATCTCAGATATCACATGCGCGATCTCGCCTCCGCAATCGGCGGCGCGGTGGTCTATCTCTCCTGCGCGGGCGGAGACGAAACCAAACTGTTCAAGCAGTTTCTCGGAACGATGACGCCGGGCGAATCGATCCTCACCGGCTGGTACGCGGGGCAGGAAAAAGATCTGATGAGCGTCGCGGCACAGTGCGGGCTTTCCTGCGTCCCGTCGGACTTCTTCAGTAACCCCACCGTCTATGGACAGAAGCAGCCGATTCAGGCGCCGTCCGTGCCCGACCAGCCCGCACTCGAAAACAAGATCTACATCGCCTACTTCCTCAGCGACGGCGACAACATCCAGTACAATATGCACGCCATGCGCGGCTACTGGAACAGCAACCGGGAGAACCGCGGTAAAGTCGCCGTCAACTGGACGATCAGCCCAGCGCTGGTCGATCTCGCGCCTGGAATGATGAACTACTATTACAAAGACGCGACCGACAGCGAATGCTTCGTCTGCGGTCCGTCCGGGCTCGGCTACACGGTCCCGGTCAACACTTTCGGCGACACGACCGGCAACCAGTTCAAGGATAAAGACAAGTTCGCCGCCTATGTCCGGCTGACCGACCGCTATGTGCAGCGGGCGGGGCTGCGCGTCGTCACGATCTGGGACAATCTGACCGCCGCCCAGCGGAAGATCTACTCCAGCGAAAGCGATTACCTCTACGGGCTCACCGTCCAGCATTTCACCAACAGCTCGCTGCGTCTGATGTACACCGGCGTGACGAACAACATGCTGTTCATCCAGCTGACGCCCGCGTACTTCGCGAGCAACCCCGAGGGCACAACGCCTTTGACACAGGTCGAAAACGACATCAAGAGCGCGGTCAAGTACCTCCGGTACAACGGCAAGGGTCCCGTCTTCGTCGCGACGCAGATCGACACCTGGGCGTTTCACAATATCGCCGACGTCGTCGCGCTCGAGCAGGATCTTTCCGACTATTACGCCGAGACCTACGGCAGCGACGTGGTGGAGTTCGTCCGCGCCGACCACTTCTACAACCTCTATTACGAAGCGCACGCCATGCCGCAGGATATCACGCTGCAGCCCGCGCTGAAAGTAAACGCGACAAACAACGCGGACGCCGCCGCTTTGACGACGGACGGCGCCTGCCGCTGTGACAGCCTTTGGACCGCCGACACGCCGGGCGAACAGAGTCTGACTTACAACCTCGGCAAGGCCTACAAGCTCAGCGAGATCGACCTCTATCACGCGCAGACGGCGGGGCTGGACGCTTCCCTCAACACCCGCGCGTTCCGCGTGGAGGTCAGCGAAGACGGAGAACGCTGGACAACGGCGGCAACCGTGGCGGGCAACACAAATCTGCGCAGCGTCGTGAAGTTTCAGCCGGTCACCGGCTCGTATGTGAAGATCACGATCACGGAGCCGGGCGAAGACAACATCGCGCGGCTCGCTGACATCGACCTGTACGGCGTCGCGGTCGATAACGCCGCCCGCTGCCCGCAGTGCGGCAAGCTCCACGACAACAACTTCTTCGACCGCTTTGTCGGCTTTTTCCACCGCCTGTTCTATTACATGATGCATCTGTCGTTCTGACAGAATCCATAAAAAAGAAACCGCCGAAACCGGCGGTTTTCTCTTTCTTCAATTTAATACAGCGACCACGCTCTGATTTTCAGATACAGATCTGTGAAATACCCCGCGATCCGCTGAAAGATGTTGCCGTCCACAACGAGTTTCGCATAGACCCGCAGTCCTTTATACCGGACGAACGTACCGTCGTCGGTCCGGACATCAGCAACCACGATCTGGCTGGTAATGACGGAAACGCCCTTGCCGCAGTCGAAGGAAAGGTCAACGTCGTCGATCTTGTCGGGCAGCGCATAGCCGTCCGCGGCTTGCACCACATAGGACACATAGTATGTCCGGCCGGCGACGAGCTTGCCGTGGTCACTCGTGCCGCCGTAATCGGAGGCGTACACGGGGCCGGCGCTCCGCGTGTTGTAGATCACGTTGCCGGACACGATCTCCATAAACCTGGAATAATCCGAACACGCATAGCCCGCAACGTCGCTGCGCAGACGCAGCTTGACCGCGCCCACCGACGATTCGGCGTGGACCGGCAGCAGCAAACAGCCGCACAGCAGTATCAGCGCCAGCAACAAAGCAAATGTTCTCTTCATATGGTTCTCTCCTGTTTTTTTCACAGCGTTATTTCATGTATTCTTCCACGGTCGGCTTTTCGAACTGGCGCGCCGCCGCCGCGGTATAGGCAGGATAAGCGACCGTCAGCGTGTCGCGGTCGATCAGCCGAAAGTGGCTCCCATTGTCCCAGACAAAGCAGGGAATCCCGAAGCCGTTCGCGATTTTGACAAAGGTTCTCGTCTGCGCTGTCAGGTTGTCGAGATGGTCGCGGTCCGTCCAGCCGAATTCCGAAAAGCAGACGCCCACGCCCTTGCGCAAAAACGTCCGGTAGATGCGCCAGACGGCTTTGTAGATCTCCCACTTGTCGCGCAGCTTCCATTCGTTTTCGCAGTCGGCAAACTCGCTTTGGTGTGCGGTGCCGTAGTAGTAATGGAGCGACACGAGCACATGGGGATCGTCCGGCACACGCAGCGCCGCGATATTGTCTTCGTCCTCTTTCGCGCTGTGGGTCGTGATCATCACATAGCGGCTCTCGTTGTTGCCGCCGGTCGCGCGAATCGCGGCGAGGGCGGCTTCGTTCAGCCGGTTGATCACGCCGCGGACCTCGTCGTTGCCGGTCCATTCGTCGGGCGTGTTGACGACACGCGGCTCGTTCATCAGATCGAACACCAGACGGTCGTCGTAATCCTTGAACCGCTGCGCGATCTGCGTCCAGACCCGGGTCAGCGTCGCGGTCGTCTGCGCTTCGTGCGCTTCGTCGGGGATCAGCCAGTCCTGATCGTCGTGCTGAATGTTGACCACGGCGTACATACCGCAGTCCAGCACGTCGTTGACCACCGTCTGTACCCGGTCGAGCCACGCTTTCTCGATCGTGCCGCTTTCATCCATGTGCTGAAACCACGTCACCGGGATACGCACGGTCTGAAAGCCGGCATCTCTGACCAGCGCAAAGAGCGCCTTTGTCGTTTTGGGGTTGCCCCAGCAGGTCTCGGTATCTGCCGGCTTCGGAAGCTTCCACGCTTCGAGCGTGTTGCCGAGGTTCCAGCCGGCACCGAGAGACTGCGCGAACCGCACCGTGTCCGTCTGCGGCGCTTTCGGAAAACAGACCGCGGCGGTCAGCAGACTGCAACAGCAGCACAGATATGCGAGGATCGTCTGCAAAAGGCGTTTCATCCGGGCGTCCCCCTTTTCTCTTTCTGGGCGCGTTTACAGTTTCGGCATCGGCGGCACATCCAGCTCGCAGTCGCTCAGCGGGAACGTGCAGCACGGGTGGATATAGCCGTAGATCTTGTCCGCCATCCGGCGTCCGTCAACACTTTCGGGTACATAGACGTCGCCCTTCAAGAGCTGCGAATGGCACCAGCCGCACCGGCCGGAACGGCAGTCTGACGGCGGGTTGAGACCCGCGGCTTCCATCGCGCGCAACAGCGAGGTGTCCGCCGGGCAGGAGACGGTTTTCGTCTGTCCCGCCATGTGGACGGTCAGGGTATAGACCGCTTTGCCGTCCTGCGGATAATCGTCGTTCTGCTCCGGATGGAAGTATTCGCCGAACAGCTCGTGGCGGACGAATTTCTGCCGCAGAGAGAGCGTCGCAAGCTCCTTATCGACAAAGCGGTACATCGCCTGCGGACCGCACAGGAAGACGGAATACGCCTCATCCTTGGGCGCGTACTTCTGAATCAGCTTCGCCGTAATGAAGCCCTGTTCGCAGTCCTTCGCCTTGGAGGCGCTCAGGACGTTGACGATCTTGATCTTATTGCAGGTTTCCGCGAGCGCGGCGATCTCGTCGCTGAACACAGCGTCCTTCTTGGTACGGCTGCCGTAGAGCAGCACGAGGTTGAAGTCCTCTTCGCCCTGCGCGATGGCGCGGGCAAAGGCGCGGAACGGCGTGATGCCGCTGCCGCCGGCGATACCGATCACGGTTTTCGCGTCGCGCAGACGTTCATAGGTGAAATCACCGAGCGGGGCGCTCGCGGTCACGGGCGTGCCGATCGTCCAGTTGTCGAGGATGTAGCCGGAAGCGACGCCGCCTTCGACGCGCTTGACGGTAATCTGGTAATAGCCGTCTTTTGTGTCGCACGGAGACGACGCGATCGAATACGGGCGGCTGATCGTCTTGCCGTCCATCTCGATCTGCAGCACAAGATACTGACCGGCGGAGAACCACGCGAGCTTGTCGCCGCCGCGTTTCAGGTCAGCTGCGAGGATATAACTCTTCATATCAGGCGAATGGTCGATGATATCTTCCACGATCAAAAACTGCACATGCGGATGCAGCTGCTGCGCGAGCTTGTTTTCGGGGTAGGACAGCAGGTCGGGCACCGGGGCGTCGCTGCTCTTGCCGACGGCGCGCAGCCGTTCGGCGACCGTTTTGACGAAGCCGCTCATCGAAAGGGATTCCAGCAGTTTATTCTTGTTCGCCATCTTACTTGCCCTCCTTCAGTGCGCGAATGACAGCCTTCGCCGCCATTTCGCCGGTCATATAGCCGGACGGATAACCGTCGCCGCGGATATAGTGTCCACCGCAGAAATACAGGTTCGCCGTGTCGTAGTCCATCGCCTCCATCGCGGCGCGTGTGACGACGTTGTCCCAGCCGCCGTTGGAATAGCCGTAAACGGCGCCGCGCGGCGTACTGAGATAGCGCGCGAAGGTGATGGGCGTCGCGATCGAGATCTCCTCGATGTGCGGGATGATGGAGATGCCCATGAGCTGCTCATAGTCTTTGATGAATTTTTCGGCAATGTCGTTCTTGAACTTTTTGTAGTTCTCCGGCGACAGATCCTCCGGCAGATCGCCGGGGTAGTACGGCAGCGTGAAGAACAGCGTGCAGGTGCCTTCCGGCGTCGCGTCCGGGAGCGCCTTGTTCAGGCAGTTGACAATGTACATACCGAAATCCAGACGGTCATCATACTGCTTGCGCGGGTTGGGATCGTTGACCACAAAGACGCTATAATCCTTGACGCCGAGCTCCTCCATCGTACAGTCGAGACCGAGGTAGATCGTGATGAACGTCATACCCAGCTGCCGCGCGTTGGCAAGCTTGCGGCTGCGTTTGGAGATATGGCGGTTGTCGGAACGGTTGAAGACGTTGTTCGGGATCACGTTGGAAATGACCTTCTTTGCCCAGAAGGCTTCGCCGCCCGCGATCACGCCGCAGACCGCGTCCTGCCCGTCATAGAGGAAACGGGTCACTTCGCGGTTGTAATAGATCGTGCCGCCGTTGTCCTGCAGCACCTTGACCAGCGCGAGCGACATCTCGTGCGAACGGTGATACGGCATCGAGGGATGTCCCTTGATATACGCCGTCAGCAAGCTCAGATAATGCAGTCCGTTGAGTTCGTCCGTCGGAACGCCGAGATAGCCCCAGTAGGTGTTGAGGATATCCTTCGCCTTCTGCGGAATACCGACTGCGTCCATGACCTCTTCGGCGCTGTGACCGGCGATACGGATGAAATCGCTGTGCTTTTTCATCAGCATGACCGGATTCGGGATCCCGTCGTTCATCAGCCCCATCGCGTCATCGACCGGGTTGATCAGATCGAGGAAAGTCTTCACGCTCTCGCGGCAGCCGGGGACAGCCGCCTCCATCGAATCGAGGAAGGGTTCCCAGCCGGCCTTGAGCGTCACGTCGTAGCCGTTTTCGCCCCTGCAGATCACGCGCAGCAGCGTATCCTCATACAGCAGCGGGACGTCCACCCCGAGATCACGGAAGATACTGGTGACCGACGACTGGTCATCCCGCGTCGCTTCGGAGCAAAGTTCGTGCAGCGACGGCTCAAACTCGAACCGACCGCGGACGAAGCTCGTGGCGCAGCCGCCGGGAATGTTGTGCTTTTCCAGCAGCAGCGTGCGGTATCCCGCCTTGGCGGTCATCGCCGCAGCGACCAGACCGCCGTTGCCCGCGCCGACGACGATCACATCATATTGATTCATTCGTATTACCTCCAGTCATAGAAAAATATCTATCAAGATAAATATAACACTTAATTGCCATATCGTCAACGGATTTTGCCCGCCAAAGTGCAACTTTTTTTCAGCATGAAGCAAAGAAAAGCGGCAGCACTTGATTCTTTGCGCGTTTTGTATTATAATGAGGGCAAGAATACGCGTCCGGAGGAACAAACGATGAAAAAACTGACAGCGCTGCTGCTTGTCCTTTTGTTCGTGCTTGCCGGCTGTGCAACGTCGCAGTCGGAGCTCGAAGAGATGCAGAACAACCCCTATATCGACGTGCAGCCCGACACCACGACCGAGGAGGAAACGACCACCGAGCCGCAGCCGATCGTGGCGCACCTGATGGCAGGCGGCGACATCATGAGTCATATCCCGCAGCTCAACGACGCCTATGTCGCGTCAACGGGCAAGTATGACTACAACCACATGTTCGCCGATGCGAAAAAGCAGCTCAAGAAGGCGGACTACGCGATCGCGAACCTCGAGACCGTGCTCGGCGGCGGACCGACCTATTCGGGCTTCCCCTGCTTCAGCTCTCCGGACGCCCTCGCGGAAGCGGCGAAGAACGCCGGCTTTGACCTGCTCGGCACCGCTAACAATCACACCCGCGATCAGGGCGTGGACGGTATCTTCCGCACGCTCGATGTGCTCGACGATCTCGGGCTCGCCCATGTCGGCACCTACCGCAGCCAGGCGGAGCGCGACGCGAACAACGGCATCTACGTCGCGGACATCGGCGGTATCTCGGTCGCCTTTTTGTGCTACACCTACGGGCTCAACGGCTTCAAGCTGAACGATGACCAGATGTTCGCGGTCAACCTGTTCAACAAGGACTACGCCACGACGCTCAGCGACTTCGATTACGACACCGTGGACGCCGATATGGCGGCAGCGCGGGCGCTCGGGACGGACATGATCGCCGTGATGCTCCACTGGGGCGTCGAATATCAGACCACGCCGAACGACTATCAGCGCAAGATCGCCGACCATCTGTTCAAGGAAGGCGCGGACCTGATCTTCGGCGGTCACCCGCACGTGCTTCAGCCGTATGAAACGGTCGATGTGACAGACAATCAGGGCAAGAAAAAGAAGGGCTTCGTGATCTATTCCTTCGGCAACTTCATTTCCAACCAGCAGACGGAACCCTCGACCAAAACGACGATTATCCTCGACCTGGAACTGACGAAGGACCCGAAGACGGGCAAGACGACGCTGACCGACATCCGCTATACGCCGTACTATATGCTGCACCGCGACGACCTCCCTGCCGGTTCGCGCCGGATGCTCGTCAATATGCACACCGCGATCAAGGAATATGAGAACGGCACGGCGAAATACGTCGGCCCGAACTCCTATCAGCGGATCAAGAACGCCCTTGAATTCTGTCATAAGATCATGGGTGAAGAAGGAGACAAGGCGAGCAAATAGCCCGCCGCACGAAAAAAGAAAAGCAGGAGAATCATTCTCCTGCTTTTTTTGCGGTTGTTCAGAATAACTGTCCCGGCAGTTTCAGCTTTTGCTTTGGCGCAAAATGCTTGTCGAACGCCTCCACGTCCGCGTCATCCACGTAGTAGCCCTGCGGCGTCTGATAGACGCCGGTGACGCCGTTCAGATAGCCCGGGATCAGTTCTTTACAAAGAAAGAACGACGCGTCCGCGTCCTCCGGCAGATCGTGGTAGCGGATGCCGAACGAGGACGCGTAATCGAAGCCGCTTTTGCCGTAGAAGGCGATGTTGCCCTCAAACAGCACAGCCCCGAAGCCGCGCGACGCCGCCTGCTCCAGCGAGTAGTCCAGCAGCCGTTTGCCGAAGCCCTTGCGTTTGAGCGCCGGGGCAATACAGATCGGACCCATAGTCAGAACGGGGATCGTGCGCCCGTCGTCGGCGTCGATCACGGTGCGCATGAACATATTCTGTCCGATCAGCTGTCCGTCCAGTTCCATGACATAGTCAAGGTCGGACACGAACGCCGGGTCGTCGCGCAGCACATGGATCACGTAGTGTTCGCTGCACCCGGGCCGGTAAACGTTCCAGAACGATTCCCGGATCAGGGTCTCCACCGCGCGGTAGTCTTCAATTTGTTCCAAACGAATGCAAATGTCATTTTTATCCATTCTTTTACCTCCTGAATATTGTTGACTGCAACTGCCTTTCGGCGGGAGATTTGTCCGATCATCCGCAAACCTCCCGGTCAGCAGACAATCTCCGTTGGGTTGTACTTGGTCAAACAGCACGCTCCTAAAAAGAAATTATGATACGAATCGCCCGAAGCAGGCGGTCGTTCCGAATGTTATGCGGCTGCCGCGGTCGGCAAAATGACGCGCAAGATCTCTGCGGCGGCAGACGTCTGCTGCGCTTCGGTGGAAACGGTGGCTGTGCCGTCGCCCTTCTGGGCGCCGTAGGAGCCGAACTGCGCGTGGTTGCCGCCCTCGAGTTCCACCACACAGGTGCCGGGCGGCGAAAGCTGAATCCCCTTTTCCAGCTTTGTGCGGTTCACAACGCCGTCCTCCGTTCCGTAGATATATACCACCGGGAACGGCACGCGCGTCAGATCCTTGACGGTATAGGCGCCGAGCAGGAAGAGCCCGCGCAGGTCGTCCGGATGCCCGGCGGCATACTGCGCCGCCATGGCGCCGCCGAGGGAATGCCCGGCAAGATACCAGTTTTCATAGGAATACACTTTCCTGACGCGGTTCGCCTTGTTGACGGCGAGCACGGCAAGATCGAGCGGCATCTTGACCAAGAAGCAGTCCACGCCCGCTTCGGCGAGCCTGCGCAGCAGCGGCGCGTAGGCAGTCGGCTCCACCAGAGCGCCGGGGTAAAAGAGCAGTGCGTCGCGTTCGCCGGGACCGTCCAGCAGCCAGCCGGTTTTGATTTCACGAACCGTCACCGTCTCATCCGACTGCAGCGCGGCGTCAATGTTCTGCGCCCGGTAGCCGAACAGCGCAGTCAGGCAGGAGACAGCCGCCAGCAGCAGTGCCAGCGGCTTTTGCAGTCTGAGCTTCATCCTCGATTCTCCCCTGCTCTTTTACAGCAGATCGCCTGTCTTCAGCTTGCGCAGCCAGTCGCGGATTGTCGTGTATATTGCCTGCAGCTTGTCGCTGAACAGCATCAGTCGCTCGCGGAACGTGCCGCGCGATTCCGCCGCGCCGAAGGAGTAGAGCGACGCCTTGTCCACTTCGCCGTTCACGAAGTTCATCACGTAATCGGCGAACGCCGTCCGGCTGAACGCGCCGCCGTCGGTGCGCAGCACGGCGCCGAACTTTTCACATAGCGTCTCGTAGCTGTCGTTTTCAAAATCGACCTTTTCGAGATTCGCCGCGCCGTAAAGGAACCACGGCGATTTGTCGGCGCGGTCGCCTGCGCCCTTGTAGGTCCAGGTGGTCCAGCTCAGGCCGCGGTTGTTGAAGATTGAGAACAGATAGCTGAAGCTCTGCAGACCGCGCGGGTAGAATTCGCCGAGCAAAAACGGCGCGCCGTACTTCGCGTTGCGGATCTCGTTCGCCTTATGGAGGATCGTGACATTTGTCACGTCATACAGGTGCTCCTGATAGACGATGTTTTCCCAGCCGTAAACATCCGGACCGGGGATCGCGTCGGGCGACCAGATCGCTTCCATCGTGATGATATGGCGGCTGTCGACGGCGCGGATCGCGCGGTAGAGCTCGTCGGAGAAGTCGAAAAACGTCTGCTGATAGCTCTTGTCGATCGTGATATTCGTCCCGAGCGGCTCGTTCATCAGATCATACATGGCGATGTTCGGCTCGTCCTTATAGCGGGTCGCGAGCGTCACCCAGAAGTCCTTCACCACGGCGCGGTAGCGCGCGCCCTGTTCGGTGCTGTCAAACAGGCTCATCGACTTCGATTTGCCGCAGTGGTCATAGTCGTTCTGATAGCCCGGCAGACCGTGCAGGTCGATAATGAGATACAGCCCGTACTTTCTGCACATGGCGACGACTTCGTCCAGTTCATGGAGGTCGATGTCGCCGTTCGCGTCGCGGTACCAGGTGCCGTTATCGTCCGACTGGAAGTTGCGGTACCAGATCGGCAGACGGATGACGTTCATGCCAAGCTCGGCGACGTTCTGATAGTCGATCTCGGTGATCCAGTTTGCGCGGTACAGCTGCATCAGGGCGTGGGTCTTTTCGAGGCCGAAGCGTTCGACCAGCTTTTGGAACATGATCTCTTCCCCGGCGGGCGAGGTGTAGGGACAGAACCAGTCCTCCATGATGCCCCAGCCGCCGAAGTTGGTGCCGCGCAGAACGACGGTCTCTCCGCTTTCATTGACGATCTGCTCGCCTTCGGTGTGCAGGAACGGCAGAGGCGCCACGATCATGGGCTCCGTCTGCGCCGCGGACGACGCCACCGCAAAGCACGACAGCGCGCACACAAGCGCAAGCAGAACGCTGATTGTTTTCTTCATTGTTGTTTTCATCTTGATTCCTCCCATTTCGGTTCTGTTCTTATTATAGTCCGAGACAGCGTAATTGTAAAGTCCTCATAAAGAAAAAACGACGTCGCAAAACGTCGTTTTCCTGTATTCATGGAGCCATATAGATCCAATCACCCGGCGAGAACGGCAGCCCGAACACCGGCAGACCGCCGACCCAGGCGAAGGGCTGGATGCGGATCGTCCGGCCGTTCCAGCCGGTCCCGGATTCGAGATTGGCATGATAGACGATATAGTCTGTACCGTCGGTCGACCGGATAAAGCTGCAGTGTCCCGGGCCGTAGGCGCCCTCCCGTTTCGGCAGCACCGGCAGCGGCGCTTTGGTCCAGCTTTGCCAGTCGGTGATCTCGCCGCCGCGAAAACGCAGCATCCCGAGACAGTAGTCGTCCGTCCAGCTGCCGGAGGCGGAATAGACGATGTAAAGCGCGTCGTCCTTTTGCAGGATCTGCGGGCCCTCGTTGATCGGCATCCCGCGCTTTTCCCAAAGGAGGGTCGGCTCTGAGAGAAGAACGCGTTCCCCGTCGATATGGCAGGGGTCGCTCATGTGGGCGATATAGAGGTTTTGCTGTCCGTCTTCGTCACCTTCCCAGCCGGACCAGACGAAATAGAGGTCGTCCCCATACGGGAGCACCGTGCCGTCGATCGCCCATTTGTCGGTGCTGTCAGTGAGCTTGCCGACCATCTCGAACGGACCGAGCGGGTCGTCGCTTTGCAGTACGAACATCCGGTGATGTGCCGAATCGCCGTCGCACGCCGCGACATAGATGTACCAAACGCCGTCGACACAATGCAGTTCCGGCGCCCAGTACGCCCAGGAATAGTCTGTGCCGCGGGGCGCGCGGTAAACGACCGTCTCCTCCCCTTGCGGCAGATCGAACGGGTGAGACGCGTGCCGGACGGCGACGCCCTCGCCGACGGAATAGCAGTAGTACCATTCGCCGTCGTGTTCATAGAACCACGGATCGCTCCCGCCCGCCATCGGCAGCACGACCTCCCGCTCGCCCGCGTCGCGGTGCTTTTGGTTCAGCAGCTGCGGCAGCGGAGACAGATAGGACCCGATCGTTGTGAAAAACAGCGCGACCGCGCAGAAAAACGACAAAACAGCCTGCATGAAGACCCCTCCCCTTTTTGTTCAATATACCACGCCCGGCGCGGTAAGTCAAATAAAAAAAGATAAAGGCGGGCATCCGAAAGGACGCCCGCCAACGGGTTATTTCGTCTTGATCTTGTAGGTCTTGCTCCAGTCGGAGTAATAGGTCTTGCTGCCGACGATCTTGACCGTGCGGATGCGGACATAGTAGGTCTTTTCCGAAAGCAGCTTCTTCACGGTCTTCGCCGTCACGGTCGCGTCGTTGATGTTGACCGTTTTGGCTTTCTTGAAGCTCTTGTTCGTCGCGTACTGGATCTGATAGCCGTCGCCGGTCTTGATCTGTTTCCAGCTCGCCTTGAACGCCCCTGTGCCGGCGGTCAGCTTTTTGATCGCGGTCTTCTTCGGCAAAATCTTGAACTTGACGGTCTTCGCGCCGCTGTAATCGCCGGTGAACGTGATCTTGACCTTCGCGACACCGATCTGCTTGTTGTTGGAGTAGGTCAGCTTGTAATTGTCGGGGTCGATGATATTGCCCTTGGCGTCGGTCACGGTGACCGAGGGCGTCTTCGCCTTGCCGTTGTAGGTGAACTTCTTCGCCGAAAGCGTATAGGTCTTCGGACGGTAGATCACGCGCAGCACTTCGGTCTCGCCGCAGACGCTGCAGGTACCGGTCACTTCGCCGCTCTTCTTGAGCGTGGCGGGCGTGGTTTCTTCCACAAAGGCGTGGGCCGCCTTCGGGATCACTTCCGTATAGCTGCTGCCGCAGACGGTGCAGGTAACGGTCTGTTCACCTGTCGCGGTGCAGGTCGCTTTCTTGGTGACGACCTTATCGGAATAGTTGTGCGCCGCCACCGGGATCACTTCGGTCTTGGTGCTGCCGCAGACGGTGCAGGTGTAGGTCATTTCGCCCGTCGCGGTGCAGGTCGCCTCCTTGGTCACCTTGCCTGTGTCATAGGTGTGTTCGGTATGCGGCGCGGACGCGGATTCCCATTTTGCTTTCAGCGTATGGTCCTCTGTTTTGGTGACAGTGGTTTCCGCCGAGATCGGCGTTTCGCCGTCGTACCAGCCCACGAAGTTGTAACCGCTGCGGACCGGGACCGGCATCGTACCGTAAGCCTCGCCGACGGTAACAGTCCGAACCGCTTCCGTCAGGAGCATCGAGCCGCCGTTCGTGTCAAACTTCACGGTGATCGTCTTGGCTTCGATCTTCTTCCATTTAGCGGTCAGCGTGTGGTCTGTGCTGACCGTCACGGTCTTGTCCGCCGTGATCTGGAGGTTCGAGGCGTTGAACCAGCCCTCAAACGTATAACCCTCGCGCGTCGGGACCGGCATCTGACCGTAGGGATCGCCGACGGTCACAGTTTTCGTTTGGTCTGAAAGGGCCATCGTGCCGCCGTTCGGGTCGAAGGTGACGGTCACGGTCGTGGGCGTCTTGTCTTTCCAGTGCGCTTTCAGCGTATGATTGACGTCCTTCGTCACTGTGGAGGAGGCGGTGATCTTCGTGCTGTCGTCGTACCAGCCGTCGAACGACTTGCCGCTTTTGGTCGGGGTCGGCAGCGCGCCGTAGGTGCTGTCAACGGTGACGATCTTCGACTTTTCGCTGTCGGACAGTGTACCGCCGTCGGGATCGAAGGTGACCCAGACGTTTTGCTTCACTGCGTCATAGTGACACGAGATTCCGTAATTCGGACCGTTTTTCTGGACAGTCGCCGATTTACTGCCGATCGTCGCGGTCAGCGAGGCTGCTGCGGTATAGTCGTCCGCGATCCTGCCCGAAACGTGCAGACCGTATTCCCCGCCGCGCTGGAAGGTGGTGTCGGTCGTCTTGGCATAGATGCCGCTGCTGTTCTTCTTTGTCCAGTAGGAATCGGAGATGTTGAAGCCTGCGGACGCCTTGATGCCGGAAGTCGAGATCGTCGCGCCGTAGTTCGGCTCGCTGATGCCGGTGATGGCAACGGAGCTCACTTCGCCTATGAGCTTTTCAAAGCGGTAAGAGATGGAATAGTTGGTCGGGGTGTTTTTCTTGAACGTGGCAGTCTCGCCGTTGACGGTCGCGTTGACGCTGCTGTAGATGCTGTAATCGGTCTTCGGCGAGAAGGAGACAAAGAAGCTGTACTCTCCGCCCGCCTGGAAGGTGGTGTCGGTCGTTTTGGAATAAATGCCGCCTGCGCCCTTTTTGGACCAATACATATCGTTGAACTGGATCCCTTCGGGCGCGGTGATGCCGTCGGTCGAAATCTTGTCGCCCGCCTTCGGCGCGGGCACGGTCAGGGCGATCGTGCCGATCTCATGGGTATAGATCACAGGGGCGGCGGAGAAGCGCTCATTGCCGCTCGCGACCGTGATGCTCTTCATCTGATCGCGCGTGCCGTTGTAGTAGACACGGTTGAGGCTCGTCACGTCCTGGAACGCGAACAGACCGATCTTCGTCACGGTTTTGTCCAGCGTGACCTCCGTCACCGCCGTCAGGCCGTTGAACGCATATTCGCCGATATTGGTCACGCCCTTGCCGATAGTGATCTTTTTGATCTTGGACGCATTCGTCTTCCACGGCGCCGCGTTGGAACCGGAATAATCGTTCATCGTGCTGGTACCGGTGCTGACCGTAATCGCCAGCACGCCGCTTTCGTCGAGCTGCCAACTGCAGTAGGGACCGCATGATCCGTAGCCGATGAGCGCCTGCGCAAACAGGACGCACGAGCAGACCGACAGCAGCATGACCGCCGTCAGAATCAATGATAACGTTTTCTTCATATGTTTCATCGTGTTTTCTCCTTTCAATGCGGCAGCAAATGGCTTTGCCGCGGGTTGTTCATCTGCGGATCAGCCAGCCGAACAGGCGCTCGAAGGCTCTGCGGCTGAAGTCGATGACGCGGGAGCGTTTCGCTTGCTTTTTACAGGGTGATGGACTTCTTCACGCTCGGGCTGTAACCGCTGTAGCCGGAATCGTTGCCGAACTGGTTGGTGAATGTCGAGACGCCGATATTCACGGTTTTTCCTCTGGCATTGCCTTTGGCGTTGGCGTTGATGGTAAACGTCTTGCCGGTACCCTTGATCCAGTGCGGATAGCCGTTGCGGTCAACGCCGGTGACCTTGATGCCCTGAACGCCCTTGGGCACACTTTTGAGCGTGACCGTAAGCGTGTAGGTCGTCACCGTGACGTCATACGCCGGATGCCAGTCTCCGTCGGACTCCCAATAGCCGTTGACGTGAATCTTGCCGACCTTGGTGTTGCTGACCTTGACCGACTGGATCTCGGGTGCTGCGGCAACCGCGGTACGAATCCAGATCCGGTTGCTGTAGCCGCTCTTGCTGGTCACAACCGTCTGATTGTCCGCTGCGGAAACCGCTTTGACATAGTTGATCGCTTTGATCTCATACAGCGTGTTTGCTTTCAGCTTGGTCAGCTTCAGCGCTTTACCGGCGGCAAACGTCTTTTTGGAAAACTTCTTCGTCCCGTCCACACGGTAATAGACGATCGTACCGGAGCCCTTTGCGCCTTTGGTCGCGGTCTGATAGCCCTTGCCGATCGTGATCGTGTTTTTGGTCGCTGCAACATCATGGGCGTCGATCTTGCCCGCGTTTGGCGCCTTCTGGAAATAGACGGTATGCTTGCGGCCGAGATAGATCAGTTTATCTGCATATTCATTGTATTCGTTGCCCTGTGTCACCTGACTGAACTGAGCAACCGGGTTGCCGTAACCGGAAACAGAGAAGGTAAAGTAATTTGCGCCGTCTTTCAGGTCTTTGAGATTCACCTTCACCGTCTTGCTTCCCTCGTGGATCGAAACGCTTTCGCCGCTCGAAGTGCCGCCGACGGCATCCCAGGAAACAAAGGTGCATTCGCACGTACACTTGGTCTTGTTCTTCATCGCCACGTTCAGCGAAGCCGCTTCCGCGCTGACAGCAGAAACCGTAACGGTCAAGGTGTAAAGCCCGTTATCAAACACGACTTTTTCGCCCTTGACCAGCTTGACTTTATCGTACTTTGTGCCTGTTTCCGTGGTCTTGACTGCGTAACCCTTCATGACTTTTTCCCATTCGGCGCGCAGTTCACCGCTGGTGCTGGTGTACTTGATTCCCACGGACGGCGCGCTGATCGGGCCGTACTCCCCGCTCCAGCTGACGGACTGCACCGCGAAGTAATAGGTCGTACCGGGAACGAACTTGCCTTCTTTCGGCTCTGAAACAACGTCCATTGCGGAATCTCTGGGCGATGTGCCCGCCAACTGCCAGTTGGTCTTGTCGGTTGAATAGAGGACGCGGAAAGATGCAAGATCCCTTCTCGCGTTGAAGTCGGTCACTTCGTCCCATTGGATCGTGATGCTCTCGTTACCGCCCGAAACTTTTACGTTCTGCGGCGTCGGCAGATTCGCCGCGAACACGCCGAACGGCGCCACAGAAAGCAGCATCAGAACCGCGAGGACGAGGGCGAGCGTTTTGTTTGTTTTCATAAGTATTTCTCCTTTGCAGAAAGTTTGGGTCGGCTTATCGTCTGAACAGCGTCGCGAGCACGCCGTGGAACCACGCGACGACCTTCTCGAAGAAGCTGTCGCCGTGGACGGTGTTGCACCATCGGCAGAGGTTTTCGGGCTTCGGTTCGACCGTCGGTTCAATGTCCGGTTCGCCCGGGTCGTCTTCAAACGAGCCGTAGATGACGATAGCGTCTTTGATGCGTTCGTTGCCCGCGCCGAGTTCGATCTCAGTCCACTCCTCCGGCTTGCCGTCGTAATAGATCGTCAGCGGACCGCTGCCGTCAAAGACTTTGTCGCCGATCTCACGGACGGTGAACGGGATCCGGATCGTCTCGAGACCCGTGAAGCCGGCAAACGCGCGTTCGCCGATCCCCGTGACCCACGGCGCGATCTCAATGTGCTTCACCTTGTCCGCGTCCGGGATCATGGCGCCGCTGTTCGGATTGTCGCCGATGCTGCCGGATTTGCCGCCGTGCGTCAGTACGATCGTCATGGTCCCCGTTTCCGCATCAAACAGATAGCCGACGTTGGAGCCGGGCAGGTCGATGGGCTTCGGCTCTTCGGCGAACGCCGGAATCATGCAGCACAGCAGCATGCAAAGCGTCAGCAGCACCGCCCCGCCTTTTCTGAATGTTTTCATTGGTATCACTCCTTTATTCTCTTTCGTTCTTGCGTTCTTGTTTCTTGCAGCGCCGCAGCCGACCACTGGTCGGCGCTACAGCGGCGCTCTTACATTTTCAAAACTTCCCGCCGCCTCCGCCGTGACTGCGGCCGGAGGAAGAGGTATGGGAACCGGGTGAACTGTGGGACGAGGAGGAAGAGGAGGAGCTGCTGCTTTCGCTCACGCGCCGCGTCCGGTTGACAAAGGAGCCGATAAATTCGTCGCGGCACTCCCCGAATTTGACGGAACCGACGAGATAGCCCCCGGCTTCGCTCCGCTCACAGATGGCGGAAACATAGTTCGAGTATTTGGAATACGTCACGATCGCCGCAACGATCAGACCGGCAACAAGAGACAGCGCCACGCCGATCACCTTGTTTTTCCAATCCTGATAGCGGTGCTTCACAGAATACGGCTCGTTTGTTTTCGCCTCGATCACAAAATCGTTGACCACGTCGGCGAAGTGGTTGAACGAGCGGACGTAATCCCCGTTTTTGAGATAAAAGGTAAAGTCGGAAGGGTCGATCACATTGAGAAAGTAGTCGTCCGAAAGCGCGGTCTCGCCGTAGCCGCAGGTGGAGATCCACCAGTCGCGGTCCGCCATGCTGACCAGCAGGCAGACGCCGTCAAAGGTTTCGCCGTAACCGAAGCCGTTATAGTCGAAGTAGTCGTCGGCGAATTCCATCGGCGTGCGGTTGCCGATATGCTTGGCGGTGACGATCACTACGTCGAACTGCAGCGTCTCGCTGATCGTGTCCAGCTTTTCCTGCAGCGCGGCTTCGTCCGCTTCGTTCAAAAGATCCGCCTGATCCACCAGCCGGTCGCCGCGCGTGGGCGAGATCTCGTCCGGGATCTCCACGCTGCCGGGGATGATGACACGTTCAGTCGTTTCCGGCGGAGCGGTCGTCGCCTCGTTCGGGTCGGCAGCGAGCGCCGTCGGCGGCGTGTCGGCCTTGAGCCGCCTTTTGAGCAGACGGTCGAGCGCCGCGTAGAACTGGACGGCGGCTTTGTACTGTTCGCCGTTTTCGTCCGAAGCGCGGATCGCGTCATACAGCCCGTCCAGATCGCTGCTCAAAAGGGAATCCCCGATGTCGCCGCGCACGTTCCAGTAATAGGTCGTGCTCGAGACGGCAAACACCAGCGCGTTCTCCCCTTCCATGTGGGAAGTCAGATAGTCCTTGGCGTATTGCTTGAACGCGTCGCCGCCTTCATAGTCATAGTTGATCAGGAAAAACGCCTCGACCCCGTAGGTCTGCCGGATTGTCTCGTACAGAACGGACAGGTATTCGGCTTCGTCCTCGGACAGCGCGTCGTCGGTCCGCACAAAGGAAAGGTCCTCTGCAAAACACGGGGACGCCAGCGCGAGCAGCAGCAGCGCTGTCAATACAAGCGTCAACACTCGTTTCATAGCCGTCCCCCCTTAAAACAGTCCGCTGAGCAGACCGATCGCGAAGACGGCTGCGGCGACGCCGACCGTGACCGCGCTGAACAGGCCTGCGAGCCTGCCCTTGGAGACGGGAACGTTGCCGATGAATTTGCCGGTCTGTCCGTTCATGGCGAAGGTGTAGGTCTTACCGAGGTGTTTTGTGTTGAGCAGCCAGACCGGGTACAGCACATACTTCGCTTTGCCGGGAAAGATCTTCACGGTTTCTTCGCGCAGGCTCAGGGAGTCGTAGCCGTGGACATCGTGGGCGAGCGCCTGCTTTGCGCTGTTTTGGGTGCGCTGATTGGCGCGCGGGAGGCTCTCTTCCATCGTCACATCATATTTGTCCGCCAGAAAGCCGGACAGGTACGCCGTCTGAAAATCGACCGCTTCGTCGAAGAAGAACGGCTCCAGCGAATCCATCAGATCGTCCGCCATCTTTTTGGATCCATCTACGGGGATGTTCTCAAAGCGCATCGTGCCGCTGCGGTAAACGTCGTACTTGGACGTTTCGACATAGTTGTAGTCGCTGTCGCTCCAGTGGCGGGTCTTTGTCGCGTCGTAGCGGACCGCGGCGTAAACGTCGGAATCGAAGAGCCAGAACGGGACGTAGATTCCCTTGACCTCCTGCAGCCTGTTGTCGCGTACGAACGACTGCAAGGCGAAGCGCTTGCCTTTGACAAAGCCCTTCATCGCCTCGATCGCCTGTTCTTTGGTCTGTTTGAACGGGATCACGTAATCCGGCTTGAGCGTCCCGCTGACGCGGCCGGACAGCACGACCGGGTTGCCGCAGAACGGGCAGGACGTTGCCGCCGTCGTCGCCTCGCTGATGATCTCACCGCCGCAGGATCTGCAGATATAGCTTTGCATCGAAGCGTCTTCGCCGTCGCTCCAGCTTTGTCCGGCGCCGCTCCACTGCGCGTCCGCCGCGGGCAAAGGCTGTTCGGCTTCGCCCGCCGTATGTTCGTCGCTCGCCGTGCGAAGCGTTTCGGGATCGAACGTCGCGTCGCAGAACGGGCAGACCATCTGCTGACTTGCCGCGTCAAACTCCAGTTTGCCGCCGCATCGCGGACATTTGAAATCCTGGGTATCAGCCATCGCGTTCCCTCCTTTTTGCGTTTTTCCGCCGGGCGGAGCGCCGCCCCGCTTCGGCGTCGCGCGGGCCGGTCGTTCCAAAATCTCCCGCGCGTATTCTTTACGATAATCAGTATAACATATTTTTATAAAAAAGTCACTAATTGTGAGAAAAAATTATTCAATTTACCGGAATTTCGACGAAAGCGAAACCGAAACGAACAAATACGCCGTTCCGGGTTGCCCGTTCCAAGGCAGACAGCGGTACCGGCATGATAAAATGAGATAAAAAACGGGGCGGATTATTCGCTTTTTTTGTCCGTTTTCTTAAAATTAAAAATTTCGCTTTCGACGTATTGACTTAAATATCGACAAGTATTATCATATAAATAATATAGTTCTGATTATCCGCCGACCGGAGGTTATTTTTTTGAAAAAGTTCTTTTTATCCGTCGCCGTTCTCGCTGTGCTGTTTTTGTTCCCGCTGACCGGCTTTCTCGTTTCGCGCGCCTACCGTGTACCGCGCAATGTGGACGTGGACGCGGGCAAAGCGCTGCTGCAGACGCTCGACAGCGTGCCGCTCGACGAAGTGAAAACAAAAGTTGCGGAAAACGAGCAAAAGAAGCTCGAAGCCCTCGCGCGGGCAAAGCGCTCGCTCAAAACGCAGGAGATCATCAGCCTGCTGCAGTCGGGTCAGCTTTCCTACCGCAAGGCGCTTTCCGATCTGTATATCGCGGGCGACTCGCTGATGGCGGGTCTTGCGGTCTATGACATTCTCAACGCGAACCATATTTTCGCGGAGGTCTCCGCGAGCCTGGCGCATCTCGAAACGAACCTTTCCAAGATTGAAGCGAAGCATCCGCCGATCCTGCTGCTGCACTACGGGCTCAACATGATCTCGACGAGCGACGCGCAGCTCAGCAGCTTTATCAGCCGCTACAAATCGATCCTCGAGGGCATCCAGAAGGATCTGCCCAACACGCGCATCGTCGTGTCGCTGCTCTTCCCCGTGGACCGCAGCAAGGCGACGGCGTCGGAATTCGGCAGAATTGATGCGTATAATGACGCGCTCAAAGAGATGTGCGCTTCCATCGGCGTCGAGGCGCTCGACTCCTCCCCCGCCTTCGTCGGCAAGGAGAGCAGCTACGGCGCGGACGGCATCCACCTTTCCGCTTCGTTCTACCGCAACGACTGGCTGATCTATTTGATCAGAGAATTGGAGATCGGCGCATGAGTAAGTTCAGAATCAAAGAAATCGTCTGCGTCGTGCTGCTGCTCGTGTTCGTGCTGCTGCTCGTGACGCAAAACAAACAAAGCGCGTCCGACCCGCAGACCGTGTTCGACGCCGTCCTCACCTCTATCGACGTTTCCGCGCTCGAGGAACGGCGCGAGGACCAGTTCAAAAAAGCGTTCGGCTTCGACGCACAGGATTTCGACTTCGTTTCCTACTATGCGGCGTCCGACGTGATGGAGGTGCGCGAGCTGCTGCTCGTCAAGCTGCCGGAGGGCGCGGACGCACAGCCGCTGGTCGATAAGATCAAAGCCCGCGTCGAGGACAAGGCGGAGCTGTTCGCCGGCTACGCGCCCGAACAGAGCGGCTACCTTGAGACCTACGTGTTGCTCTCGCGCGGCGGCTATGTGCTGTATGTCGTTTCCGACACCCCGGACGACGCGGTGCGCGCGTTCAAGAAAGCCCTGTAACAAAAAGTAATCACTCGCTAAAGGAGTTCGTTCCATGTTATTCAGCAGCGCAACATTCCTGTTTGTGTTTTTGCCGGTCGTTCTGCTGTTCTATTTCGTGCCGTTGTTCCGTCAGAACCCGCAGCGCGAGATGACCAAGAAAAACGCCGTGCTCTGTCTGGCAAGCCTCGTGTTCTACGCGTGGGGCGAGCCGGTCTATATTGTGCTGATGCTGATCAGCATCTATTTCAATTACAACATCGGGCTGGATCTCGAAGCGCATACCTTTAACGAAAGAAGGCGCAAAAAGATCTTTGTCTGCGCCGTTGTGTTCAATCTGCTCGTCCTCGGCTTTTTCAAATACTTCCCGTTTGCTGTCGATAACTTCAGCCGCCTGTTTTCGCTGGAGATCAAAGCGGCGAACATCTCGCTGCCGATCGGCATCTCGTTCTACACGTTCCAGATCCTCTCCTATGTGATCGACGTCTATCGCGGCAAATGCCGGGCGCAGCGCAAGCTGCTCCCCTTTGCGACGTACATCTGTATGTTCCCGCAGCTGATTGCCGGTCCGATCGTCCAGTACGGCGATATCGAACGGCAGCTCAGAAACCGCCGGATCGGCGTCCGGAAGTTTTCGGCGGGCGTGCTGTTCTTCATCCGCGGTCTCGGCAAAAAGGTCCTCTTCGCCAACACGATTGGCGCGGTCTATACCGAGATCACGGCAAGAGAGCCGGGCACGACGGGGCTTGTCGTCGCGTGGTTCGGCATTCTGTGCTACACGCTGCAGATCTACTTTGACTTCTCCGGCTATTCCGATATGGCGATCGGCCTCGGGAAGATGTTCGGCTTCGACTTTATCCAGAACTTCAACTTTCCCTACACCGCCGATTCCATCAAGGACTTCTGGAGCCGGTGGCACATATCCCTTTCCAACTGGTTCCGCGACTATGTCTATATTCCGCTCGGCGGCAACCGCAAGGGCACCGGACGCACGATCATCAATCTGCTGATCGTCTGGGCGCTGACCGGTCTGTGGCACGGCGCGGCGTGGAACTTTGTCGCGTGGGGCGTCTATTACGGCGTACTGCTGATTCTTGAAAAGTATGTCTTCGGCGGGCTCACTGAAAAGCTGCCGCACTGGGCAAAGCGCGTACTGACGATGCTGATCGTGATTGTCGGCTGGGTCTTCTTCTCGGCGGAAAGCTTCGGCGACGCGGCGCGCTATCTCGGCGCGATGATCGGCACGGGCGGCCTGTTCGACGGCACGACGGCCTTCGTGCTGCGCTCGAACTTCTTCCCGTTCGCCGTTATGTGCTGCAGCGCGCTCGGCTTCTTCCGCAAGTTCCCGAAGCTCAAAGACGCCAACATCCGGCTGGCGCTGCAGGCGGTCGGCTACGCCGCCGTATTGACCCTGTGCGTCGTCAGCCTTGTCAGCGAAACCTATAATCCGTTCCTCTACTTCAGATTCTAAAAGGAAAACGCCATGAAACTGCCATTCCGACTCAAACAAAACACCGAACAGGGCGAGAAGCGCAACTACACTTCTCTGGTCTGTCTTGTGATCTGCGTCGCTTTCGCGGCGTTTTTGGCGCTGCACACGCTGCTGTTTCTGGTCGTTCCCGACCGCGCGATGTCGGAAAACGAGAACCGCACATTGCAGCAAAAGCCGAAGCTGACCCTTTCCGCGATTGCGGACGGCAGCTATATGAAACAGTATGAGACCTATCTGACCGACCAGTTCCCGAACCGCGACGGGCTGATCTCGTTCCATTCGTTCTTCTCTTCCCTCCTCGGGCACCGCGAACAAAACGGCGTCTATCTCGGCAAGCGCGGCTTCCTGTTTGAAGCGCAGACCCCGCTCGACGAAGAGAGACTTCAGAAAACGACCGACGCGATCAACGCTTTGATGGCGCAGGAAAAGCACGCGCAGTGCGCCATGATCCTCGCGCCGAACAGCACCTATGTGCTCAAGAAGTATCTCCCCTACGGGCTGAAGATGGACGACCAGAAGGCGCAGCTCACAACAGTCAAGAACGCGCTCCAGGGCGAAAAGTTCAGCTGGGTCAGCGTCCTCAAGAGCTACGAGAAGGTCGAGGACCCGACGACGCTGTATTACCACACCGACCACCACTGGACGACCCGGGCGGCGCTGCGCGCGTTTTTGTCGCTCAGCAGCAAGTGGAACCTCGGCGCGAAAGAGAAGAGCTTCAACATCGAGGCGGTCTCGAAGAAGTTTTCCGGCGTTCTTGCCGCGTCCTACGGCGAACGCAAGATCAAGGACGTGCTGGAGATCTGCGCCCCGAAGAAGAGCGAGGGCACCTATACGGTCAGCTATGAGTCGCAGTCAAGAGTGACCGCGAGCGTGTTCGACACGGAAAAACTCGACCAGCGCAACCAGTATGAGGTCTTCCTCGGCGGCAACTACGACAAGGTCGTCATCCAGACGCTCGCCGAGACCGAGGACACGCTGCTGCTGTTCAAGGACTCCTTCGCGAACTGCCTGATTCCGATGCTGACGCCCTATTTCACGAAGATCGTTATCATCGACCCCCGCTATTTCAGCGACTCGCTGCAGGACATCGTTGACGACAACGAGTTCACACATATTCTGTTCGTCTATAACCTCAACACGTTCTTGGCGGACAAGTCGTTGGCGGGCGTTCTTGCAAGCTGAAGCGCCTGCGGCGCAGTTGTCAGTGCGCAGTGCACAGTTGGCAGTAGTCTTTTCTAAAACTCTAATTCAGTAAATAAACCGTCTTTCTCAAAGAAGGACGGTTTTTCTTTTTGATGAAGTATTACATCCATGCTGCGCGGGAGAGCGGTTCCCGCTGTCTCCATGTCAGGCGCGCCTCTGTGCACTGCGCACTGTGCACTGTGCACTTCTTATCTTCTTGCCCTCTTGCCATCTTGCTTTCTTTTATGCTATACTGTTCTCACGAAAAAAACTTCCAAAGTGATGCAACACTTTGCGCCATTTTGCCGTCTAATCGAATGAACGGATGTGATCACATGAAACCGGAAAACCTCAAAACGCTTGTGTGTGCCGCGCAGGCGGGCGACGTGGACGCGTTCGGAGACCTCTATGCCGCGCTGCGGCAGGACCTCTTCCGCTTTGCGTACTATCAGCTTTCGTCGCCGCACCGCGCGGAGGACGCCGTCAGCGACTGTGTGCTGCGGGCGTTCCAGAATATCACAAAACTCAAAAAAGCCCAAAGTGTGCGCAGTTGGTTTTGCTCGATATTGCTCAACTGCTGCCGTGAACAGCAGCGGGAAAAGGCGATCGCGGCAAAGCAGGTCGATCTCGACGAGTGCTGCAGTCTGCTGGCGACGGAAAGAGACTATGCGTCCCACGCCGCACTGCACGCGGCGCTGCGGCAGCTGCCGGACGACGACCGCGAACTGCTGCTGTTGTCGGTGCTCTTCGGCTATGACAGCAAAGAGCTCGCCGATTTGCTAAACAGCAAGAGCGGCACGATCCGCTCGCGCCTGTCGCGCATCAAAGCGACCCTGCGCGCCATGCTTTCGGAAGGAGACGAACCCCAATGAAACACGATAACCATTCAGATCAGGATATGAAAGCCCTCTTTGACGCGGAGCTGAAGCTGCCCGAAAGCCTTTCTGTTGACGCCGTCAAAGAAACGCTGCGTGAATCGAACGTCAAACCATTCAAAAAGAAGACCCACCTCGTGCCGAAGCTGGTCGCCGCAGCCGCGGCTGTCGCGATCCTCGTCACCAGCCTTTCGATGATTCCGTGGCACAGCCGTGTCACGACCGTCCCCGTGGCGGACCCGACCGAAACCGCAGCCGACACGCAAAGCGCGCCCAAGCCGATCCAGACGATCCAGGCGCCGGTGCTCTCGCGCTTTGAGACCGAGGCGGACCTGCAGGCGTATTTCAAAAACCTCTATCAGGACGAAACCAGCATCCGCCGCAAGGGTATCTTCTATGGCGGCGCGAAAACCGCGGACGCGGCAGGCTATGAGATGGACACGGCGCAAGATTTCGCCTATAACGAGGTCGGGCAGGTGATGCCGAACGCGGAAGAAAACGCGAGCAGCGTCACGGCGGCGAATCCGGAAACCGCTTCCAACGCCTACGGCCAGACCAACACACGCACCGAAAGCGTCGACGAAGCCGACATTCTCAAGAACGACGGCCGCTATCTCTATATCGCGAACGGAAACGCGATCGCGATCGTCGATACAACGACGATGAAAAAAGTCGGCGAGATCGCGCCCGCGGCAAAAGAAAGCGACAGCACCTACCGTTTTCAGGAGCTGTATGTGCAGGGCAATTACGCCGTCGTTACCGCGTTGGAAACGACGTTCCCGGAGGGGCGCTACACAAAGAAGGGCGGCTATTATTACGACGGGCTCGGCATGACGCTGCGCAATACCACCCAGTTTGTCTATGACATCAGCGACCGCGCAAAGCCGGTTCCGGTGCGCGAGATGAAGCAAAGCGGCAACCTGCTGCAGACACGGATGATCGGCTCGGTCCTCTACACCGTGACGGAATATGATGTGGACGTTTACAGCAAAGAGGCGGTCGAAAAGAACTACGCGCCCGCCGTGGACGGCAAGACGCTGACCAACGAAGACATTCTGATTCGCAACAAGGACGCGGAGGACACCGCCTACCTCGTGCTTTCCGCGTTCGATATTACAAAGAAGGACGCCGAAGCGACCCGCCTTTCCATGCTCGGCTACAGCGACAAGCTGTACTGCTCGAACGACACGCTCTATCTGCTTTCGACCGACTGGCGCATCGACGACGACAACAGCAGAAGCCGCACAAACATCTACGCCTTCGGACTGGACGGCACGACCGTCACGCTAAAAGCGACCGGCGCGGTCCCCGGCGAGATCGGCGACGATTACGCGATCGACCAAAGCGGCGGCTATCTGCGGATCACAACGACCGACTACAACTACAGCAAGGACCTTGACGTCAGCGCGCTCTATGTGCTCAACAGCAAGCTGGAGATCGTCGGCAAGCTCGAAAACTTCGCCCACGACGAGCAGGTCAAGAGCACCCGCTTTCTCGGCAAGCTCGCCTATGTGGTGACCTTCCGCAACACTGATCCGCTGTTTGCGATCGACCTGAGCGACCCGGCGAACCCGACGATCCTCGGCAAGGTCAAGCTGCCCGGCTTCTCAGCCTATCTCCACCCGCTGAGCGACACGCTGCTGCTCGGCGTCGGCTACAACGGCGACGACCAGAACGCCGACTACGACAGCGTCAAGCTCTCGCTGTTCGATATCAGCGACCCGACAAGGCCGCAGGAGGTCGATACCCGCGTGATCAAGCAGGCGGGCACGGACGTCACCTATGAACCCAAAGCCTTTGTCTTCGACAACGCGCGAAATGCGTTTGGCATTCCCGTGACCTATTCCGTTTACGACAAGAGCGGCAGCTATGTCGGCACGACCTACGTTTTCAAATGGTACACCGTGCAGGACGGCAAATTCGTCAACGAACAGGCGTTCAAGCACGGAACAGAAGGCGCACGCTACGGCTATTATTACGGCAATCTCTTCCGCGGGACGTTCATCGGCGATATGGTTTACACCGTCAGCGACACCGAGGTCAAGGAGTTCTCGATGGCGGACGAAGCGCTGCTGCGCACGGTGCAGTACAGCGAACGCGAAGACGTCCCCGACGTCACGGTCGTGGATTACGGCGACGACATGGTCTATTACGGCGCGTTTGTGACAGAGGGGTAAGCAGCCATGAAGAGGATCGCCGCCCTGCTTCTGAGCGTTTGGTTGCTTCTGCTTTCCGTTCCTTTTGTAGCAGCCGCAAATACAACAGACGATGTGCCGTCTGACGCGGTGCAGTACGCACAAGATGTACTTTTGGATCGGGTCGCGGATTTGATCGAATCCGGCTTCACTTCTTCTGAACCGGACGCATATCGCTACAGAAATGCGAAGCCGGGCGACACCTATCATCTGTCAGGCGGCATAAGACTGTTCACGTTTACGGAAATCGAGCCTGCGGAAGGCGCAAGACCGAACATCGCCGACATCATAAGCCCGACAGAAGGCTGGCTTTTCACGGTGGATAATACCGCCGGCACGCCTGTGGCGATAATTGAACTCAGCCGCAATGAGGACGGAAGCTTCGGCTTTCAATACGGAGACGACGCATATGCGTTTGACAAATGTCTGTGTCTGATGCGCAGCTTGCTGGCGTCCGACAGCGTCAAAGAGGAACCTGTCCTCATCGCTGACCACACATATGCACTTTTGGTCAGAGACGCAGCCGGAACGGAACGGATCATGCCGGCGCCGTCACTGGAGTGCGAAGCGGAAGCGGTGCTCGATGTCACGTCGCTGAAGCAGCTCCCGACAGGGGAGGAGCTGTTGCGGGCGCTGCAAAACAGAAAAAGAGAGACTGACAGTTCACCTGAAATCTTATACGGCGGTTCCGTGTTTCAGGACCTCGTGATGCATCCCGATGGGAACGATGTACAGACGAATGCTGTTTTCCCGTTGCGCTTGACAGTTTGTGCAGCCGTTTGTGCGGCTGCCGCTGCCGCCGTTGCAATCTGCGCCGTGTACCGCAAAAAGAAAAAGCGCGCCTGACTGGGCGCAAATGAAAAAGCTGCGCAAGCACAAGCTTTGCGCAGTTTCTTTATGCATGGATATTTCGGATTATTCCGCGTCGGTGTCCTCCGGCGCGGGCGCCGCGTCGTCCGCGGCAATCTGTTTGCTGCGGCGCAGGGAACGGATCCGCTCATAGCGGAAGTCGAGCAGCGAGCCGAGCACCAGCGCGCCGAGCACGGTGATGATCAACTCCGGCAGCATATAGGAGCCGTTGTAGGTCAGCGAATAGATCGCCACAGGCGTATCTTCGGCATAGCCGCCCCAGATGGTCACGCCGGAAACGAAGTGGCAGACAAAGCGGATCACGGAAACAAGCGCGCCGCCTGCCGCCAGAGAAAGCGCCTGGTTTTGGATCGACTTGCGGAAGATACCGCCGAGACCGAGCGCGGAAAAGGCGATGACGTAATCGGCGAAGATCAGGATCAGATAAGCCGCGATCCCGGTGACATAGGAAAAGTTTTCCAGCCCGAAGAGCATTTCGATCACGCCCATGGTAAAGCCGGTGAGCAGACCCCATTTGAGACCGTGGCGGTAGCTGATGACCACAATGGGCAGCTGCGCAAAGAACGTTACAGAGCCGCCGAAGGGCAGCTTGAACGGCGTGAACTCGTTGAGCACAACGGCCAGCGCGAGCATGATGCCGCATTCCGCGAGCTTCTGGATGGAAGAGATTCGTCTGTTTTCTTGCATAAAGCAACACTCCTTTTTGGGGCAAAAAAACAACGCCCCTGATTGTTACATCACAAGGCGTTTTCAAGCTCCCTACGCCGGCATTATCCGGATCAGGTGAAAGGGTTTCACAAATCTAATTGTGATCTCAGCCGTCGGCACCCCTGCGATATGGTCATATTTTAGCACAACGTGATTCGTTTGTCAAGTAAAAGCCGTTAGTCATTAGTCGTTAGTCGTTAGCCTGCACGGTCGCAGGCGGCCGCGCCGCTGTCAGGGATCGGTTTGTCCCCTTTTACTGCGCACTGCGCACTGAAAATACAGCCGCAGTAATTCTGACGGTACAGGTTATATTCTTTCGACAGCTCGATCGATCGCTTGTAGCCGTCCTTCTTTTTGAAATTCGACGGCAGATGCGGCACGCCGTACACTGCGGCGACTTCCTCGCCGATCCCGTTGAGCTTGTCGGCGTCCTTGAGCGGACTGATCGACAGCGTCGTGGTGAAATAATCGAAGCCGCCCTTCTTTGCCTCTTTTGCCGCTTCGCGCAGGCGCAGCCGGAAACAGACGTCGCAGCGCGCGCCTCCCTCGGGCTCGTTTTCCAGCCCCTGCACGGCGTCAAAGAACGTCTGCGGGTCATAAGTCCCTTCGAGGAACGAGACCGGGTGCTTCACAGGCAGGGATTCCACCAGCCGCTTCGCCTCCGCGACGCGGTGGTCATACTCCGCCTTTGGGGAGATATTCGGGTTAAAGTAGAACAGCGTGATCGAAAAATACTGCGACAGATATTCGAGGCAGTAGCTGCTGCACGGGGCGCAGCAGGCATGCAGCAGCAGGCGCGGGACTTCTCCCCTCGCCTGATGGGCTTCTGTGATCGCGTCGAGTTCCTTTTGATAGTTGCGCATCGTGTTACCTCATATACCGGCGCAAAAACGCCGCCGCTCTGTCGATCCAACCGTCGCCGCTCGTGCCTTTGCCGACGCCGATGCCGTGGCCGCCCGTCGGGTAGAGCGCCGTTTCACACGGCACGCCGACCTCTTTCAGCCTTGCGGCAAGGCGCAGACTGTTGCTGACCGGGACGGCGTCGTCGTCTTCGCAGTGCATCGTGAACAGCGGCGGGAACGTGCTGTCCGCGATCAGTTCGACCGAGCCTGCCGCGCGGGCGGCGGGGTCGTCTTTGTCTTCGCCGAGAAACAGCTCGCGCGTGCGTTCGTGCGTCTCGCTGACGAACGAGATTACCGGGTAGCCGAGCACCAGCGCCCGCGGAACGATATTACCCTTTTTCGCCGCCGTCGCGCTGTAATAGGCTGCAAGGTGGCCGCCCGCGGAAAAGCCGCACAAAAAGATGTTTTCTTTGTCCAGCTGATACGCTTCGGCGTGCAGACGGATCCACTGCATCGCGGCAGCGACGTCGTCCGGCGCGTTGGGGTTCTTCGCGTACTCACAAATCCGGTAACCGAGCAGCAGCACATGAAAGCCGCGTTCGTTGAACGCCCGGGCGATATTGTAGCCCTCGTTGATCCAGGACACGAACTCATAGGCGCCGCCCGGACAGCAAAGCATCACCGGCGCTTTTTCGTCCAGAAAGAACGGGACGACGCGCACCTCACGCTTGGATTTGTCGCGCAGGCGCTCCCCGAATGGATAGAGGTGCAGCAGCGGGTGATCTTCCCCGCGGCAAAGCTGCTGCAGTTCACGGTATCGCTTGTTGGAAAACATTGCAAAAACTCCTTGTTGTTTTTTCTCGTTTATGTTATAATAGTCAGGTCTTATTTTTCATTTTTTCGGAGGCGTCAGCTCATGCGTATGCGCAGAAAAAAGAATCTCGACGAACGGCTCAGGCAGGTTCAGGACTGGCTTGTGGATATCGGCGAAACCGAGGGCGGTTATCAGGGGCTCCCCTTCCGCGCGGAAAAGCTCGACCTTTCCGCCGTGTTCGGCAACGACAACCCCGTGGAGCTGGAGATCGGCTGCGGCAAGGGGCAGTTCGCCGCCGCGCTCGCTTATCAGCACCCGGAGCGCAATCTGCTCGCCGTGGAGGTCAACCCGAACGTCGTGGTGCAGGCCTGTGAAAAGGCGAAAAATGCCGAATTGCGGAACCTTCGCTTTCTGATGCTCGGCGCCGAAAAGCTCGGCGTCCTGCTTCCGGACGAAAGTATCGCGCGGATCTATCTCAACTTCTCCACGCCGTTCCCGAAGAAGCGGCAGGCAAAGCGCCGCCTGACATATGACAGCTTTCTTACGATCTACCGCGCTATTCTCAAAGAAAACGGCGAAATATTGCAAAAGACCGACAACCGGATTCTGTTCGCGTCTTCTCTGTGCGCGTTCTCCCGCTGCGGCTTTGAGCTCACAGACGTGACGCTCGATCTTCACGCGGACGAACCGGAAGACAATATCATGACGGAATACGAATCGCGCTTTGTCTCGCTCGGTCAGCCGATCTATGCGCTGACGGCACGCAAGAAATAACACCGGTTGTATTGTAGCATTCTTTTTTGAAAAAAGCAACCACCGCTTTTAAGGTTCCTTTTATTGACAAACCGCGCGGAAAGATTTAATATACCCATATAGTACGCAATCGGAGGACGCCATGGACGTTGTCATTTCCATATCGAGATATCTGCTGCCGTTTCTGGCGGTCGTGATTCTGGCAAAGTGTCTTTTGACGCTGCTGCTCGGGCACCCGCAGGAAAAGATCTACGGCTACCTGATCGACCAGATCGACGGCGAACGGTATCCGCTGAACATGTGGGAGACCTCGATCGGCCGCAGCAAGCACTGCGACGTCGTAATCGGCTACGAGACGATCTCGCGCAGCCACGCGGTCATCAGCCGGCGCATCGACGGCTGGTACATCTACGACCTCAATTCCAAATCGGGCATTCTCGTCAACGGGCAGAGCATCGACCGCAAGGCGCAGATCAAACCCGGCGATCTGCTGACGCTCGGCAATCTGGCGTTCCGCTTCGCCGTCGTCAACGACCCCGTGATCCAGGTCGGCAAAAAGAAGCGTTCGGCGACGCCTGCTGCGTTCGAGCCGGAAGACGACGTTTTTTCAACCCCCGCCCCGCGTCCGGTCCGGCAGACTACGCCGCAAAACGACAACTACGACGAGCAGCACAAGCCACAGCTCCACTTTACGAACCCGCACCCCTCGCTGATCTCGGAAAGCGACACCCCGAAACGCGCGCCGCTGTTCTCCGGCGACGACGTGTATTCCGATTCCGCCCGCGCCCGTGCCACGCTGCGCAACGCACGCACCCGCGAGGTGTTCTCGCTGACGGGCAACCGCGTGTCGATCGGCCGGTCGTCCGCCTGCGATATCACGGTCGGTTCTCCGACCGCGTCGCGCCGCCACGCGCTGCTGATCCTCTATGAAGACGGCTGGGCGATCGACGACTGCGGCTCAACCCACGGAACTTTTCTCAACGGGGAACGCGTGACAGCGCCGCAGCTGCTCTTCCCCGGCGACGTGATCCGCATCGGAAACGACAAGCTGGTGTTTCAGTAATTCGGAATTGCTACTTCGGAGGTTTTCATGTCCAGACAAACCAAAACGCGCCGTCTGCAGCAGCGGCAGCACAAATACCGCTATGTTGACCGCGGGTTCATTTTGCTGCTGCTGACCGTGTTTCAGCTGTTCAGCGCCGTCCCCGTCGTGTTTGAGGGCGGCTCCTTCTATTGGCAGAACGGCGCGCAGTTCCTCGGCTACATCGCGTTCGAATGGCTCTATGTCGCCGTGATGCACTACGGCTTCAAAAAAGTCAACTTCGAGCTGGAATTTATTGCGTTCTTTTTATGCGGGATCGGCATGACGCTCGGCGCGAGCGTTTCGAAAGCGTCGCAGCTCAAGCAGCTTTGCGCGATCGTGCTCGGCGTGATCGTCTATGATCTGCTGCTGTGGTTCCTCAAGGACGTGCGCCGCGTGATGCAGGTGCGGCTGCCGCTGGCGGTGCTGTCTTTGCTCGGGCTTGCCGGCTCGTTCGTTCTGATCCGCTTTTCCGTCGGCGCCATCAACGGCGCGTACAACTGGATCGTCATCGGAAACGGTCTGTTCTCGATCCAGCCGTCGGAATTCGTCAAGATCGCGTTCGTCTTTGTCGGTGCGGCGACGCTCGACAAGCTGCTGACGGCGAAGAACATCTATCTCTATATCGCCTATTCGATCGGCTGTATCGGCGTGCTGTTTTTGATGAAGGACTTCGGCACGGCGCTGATCTTCTTCTTCACGTTTCTCATCATCGCGTTCATGCGCTCGGGCGACGTCCGCTCTTTGCTGTTCGTCTCTGTCGCGGCGGCGGTCGGCGCGGTGCTCGTGATCTACTTCAAGCCCCACGTCGCGGCGCGGTTCGCCGTTTACCGACACGTCTGGGAAAACGTGGACACCACAGGTTACCAGCAGGTGCGCACGCTGATCTACAGCGTATCCGGCGGTCTGCAGGGGCTCGGGATCGGCAACGGCCGTCTGCGGTATATCGCCGCCTCCACGACCGACCTGATCTTCGGCGTCATCTGTGAGGAATGCGGCATCCTGCTCGCCTTCGCGATCGCGCTGACCTTCGCCTTGATCGCGCTGTACGCCGTCAAATGCGCCCGGACCGCCCCATCCTCGTTCTATGCCATTGCGGCGTGCGCGGCGGCGGCGCTGCTGCTGTTCCAGACCGGGCTGAATATCTTCGGCATCACCGACCTGCTCCCGCTGACGGGCGTGACGCTGCCGTTCCTTTCGCAGGGCGGCTCGAGTATGATCTGCTGCTGGGCGCTGTTCGCGTTCATCAAGGCTTCGGACATCCGGGCGTACCCGAAGCAGTTCAAATCCGCGGTATCGGGAGGCGCTCTGGCATGAAGAATACAACAAGACGCGCCTATGTGATCTATGCGCTCGTGATCGCGTTTCTGATCGGTCTCGGCTTTCTGCTTTACAGTTTCGCCGCCAACGGCAGCACCTGGGCGGCGAGCCGGCTCAACACCCATATCTTCACCAACCGCGTTCTGACCCGCGCCGGCGCCGTCAAGGACCGTAACGGGACCGTTCTTGTGGAAACGAAGGACGGCAAGCGCGTTTGGAACGAATCTTCCGGCGTCCGCCGCGCGACCTTACACGCGGTCGGCGACGCGCAGGGCTATATCGCCACGGGCGTCCAGACGCTCTACCGCGCGAAGCTGATCGGCTACGACTTTTTCACCGGGCTTTACAAAAGCGCCAACAAGCAGACCGACATCACGCTGACACTCGACGCAGAAGTCTGCAAGACCGCGCTCGAAGCGATGAACGGAAAGAAAGGCACCGTCGCCGCGTATAACTACAAGACAGGCGAGCTGCTCTGCATGGTCAGCGCACCGACCTACGACCCGCTCCAGAAACCGTCGGATATCAACACCGACACGACCGGCAAATACGACGGCATCTATCTCAACCGCGCGATCTCCGGCGTGTTCACGCCCGGCTCGACCTTCAAGGTCGTCACCGCGATCTGCGCGCTCGAAAACATCCCCGACGTCCAGAAACGCAAGTTCACCTGCACTGGCAAGATCAGTCTCGGCAAGGGCGAAGTGATCTGCAACGGCGTCCACGGAACTGTGACCTTCGAGCGCGGGCAGAACGTCTCGTGCAACTGCGTATTCGCCCAACTGGCGGCGGAACTCGGGCGCGACAAGCTGACCGAAACGGTGCGTTCTCTCGGCTTCGGCAAATCGGTCTCGGTCTCCGGCGCGAAGACGGTCCGCAGCACATTCGACGTTTCAAAAGCCGGAAAGCTGGATCTCGGCTGGGCGGGCATCGGGCAATATACGACGCTCGTCAACCCGATGCAGATGCTGATGCTTGCCGGCGCGATCGCGAACGAGGGCGAAGCAATGACCCCGCGGCTGGTCCAGAACGACGGCACGCTGGGCGAGCTGATCGACCTTGCCGGCGGCGTCAATAAAAATATCAAGCTCTCGCCTGAGACGGCGAAGACCGTCGCCGCGCTGCTGCGGTCCAACGTCAAGAACTACTACGGCGACAGCCGTTTTCCGAACCTGCAGTTCTGCGGCAAAACGGGCTCCGCCGAGGTGGAGGGCAAAAAGAGCCACGCGTGGTTCTACGGCTTCTCACAGCGGGAGGACTTCCCCGTCGCGATCGTGGTCTGCCTCGAAAACGGCGGCATCGGTCTCAACGATGCAATTCCCGTGGCAAACCGGGTGCTGCAAAAGCTGCTGCAGCTCGGAATTTGAGTGCACAGTGCGCAGTGCACAGTTCAGTCGACAGTCGTCAATCTTTAGTTGACAGCGCGCGCCTAAATTATGCGGCGAACGAAACACGTCTTTCCGCGCGAACAAAGACGCAGTGTGAACTCTTAGTTTCTTAGTCCCTAATCCCTAATCCCTTTGCAACTCTATACCGAAAGGATGATTCATATGTTCAAACACGAAAACCTCAACGGACGCGTCGCGGTCGTCACCGGCGGCGGCGGTGTGCTGTGCAGCGGTTTCGCCAAGGCGCTCGCGCGTCAGGGCGCGAAGGTCGCTGTGCTCGACCTCAACGAAGCGGCGGCGCAGAAAGTCGCCGACGAAATCACCGCGGCGGGCGGACAGGCGATGGCGGTCGGCTGCAATGTGCTGCAGAAAGAGAGCATGCAGCAGGCGCGGCAGACGATCCTCGACAAGTTCGGCACCTGCGACATTCTCCTCAACGGCGCCGGCGGCAACAATCCGCGCGGCACGACGACCAAGGAAACCCTCGAGGCGATCGACCTGGTCGAAAAGGATCCGTCGGTCAAGACGTTCTTCGATCTCGACCCGGAGGGCATCTCTTTTGTGTTCAACCTCAACTTCCTCGGCACGCTGATCCCGACGCAGGTCTTCGCGCCCGATATGGCGAAGAAAAAGAACACCTGCATCATTATGATCACGTCGATGAACGCCTACCGCCCGCTGACGAAGATCCCCGCCTATTCCGCGGCAAAAGCGGCGGTCCAGAACTTCACCCAGTTCATGGCGGTGCATTTCGCCGATTGCGGCATCCGCGTCAACGCGATCGCGCCGGGCTTCTTTTCGACCAACCAGAACAAGACGCTGCTTTGGAACGACGACGGCACCCCGACCCCGCGCACGGGCAAGATCCTTGCCGCGACGCCGATGAAGCGCTTCGGCGAACCCGAAGAACTCGAGGGCGCGCTTTTGTTCCTTTGCGACGAAAGCTATTCCGGCTTCATCACCGGCACGACGATCGCCGTTGACGGCGGTTTCAACGCTTATTCCGGCGTCTGAGTTGCAGACAAACATTTCTCCTTTGTCACAATTCCAACAGAGACGGAGCAATCGTTCTTTCGATTGTTCTGATAAGGTTGCGTAAAAATGTCTAAAGTATGAACTTTATGGCTATACATTGACTTTCACCGTCGGAATATGATAGAATTATTTATCTAAAAATTCGAAAGATTGCCTTTCGAAGCAGAAAGAAGAGGACGCTGATGAAACAACAGGAGATCCAATATCCCCTGTATGGGCTGATTCCGTCGCAGCAAACCATGTACATGATGGTGCGCTACAGCTTTCACAAGCAGCTCGTGCAGGTTCCGACTTCGTTTTCCGTCGACAGAGACATCGATTTTGATCTGCTGACCCGCGCGTTCAATATCGAAATCGAACGCAACGACTCGTTGCGCCTGCGCTTTGTCAAGCAGGACAAGGAGATCAAGCAGTACTTTTTGCCGGAATACAAAGTGGATATGGTCGAAGTCAAGCACTTCGCCTCGAAGGAAGAGCAGGAGGCGTTCTTCAACGCGGACGCCCAGAAGCCGGTTTTGTTCCTGAAAGAGACGTTCCGCATCTATTTCTATCATACCGACGGCGTCGGCAACGGCATCTATTTCAACACGACGCACCTCGCGATGGACGCGATGGGCATCATCATCATGTATTTCGATCTGCTGTCGGTGTACCGTGCGCTGCTGCACGATACCGAGCTGCCGAAGCCGCTGGAGCCGTACGAGACCTATATCAAGGAAGAGTTCGCCCGCCTTTCCAACAAGGAAAAGATGGGAAAGCTCGCGATGTTCTACAAGCGCTACTTCCTCAAGGGCGGCGAAC
>JAFYDS010000195.1 GCA_017544665.1 Clostridia bacterium
ACGGTCATTGCGACCGGTTCATGCGCGTTCCAGGCGCTTCAAGCGGCCATGTTCCTCGAGAATGTGCACGGTATCAAAGTTCGCGTGCTGAACATGCACACCATCAAGCCGATCGACAAGGATGCGATCCTGAAGGCGGCCAAGGAGACCGGCAAGATCATCACGGCCGAGGATCACAACATCATCGGCGGCCTCGGTTCCGCGGTTGCGGAGGTGCTGTGCGAGAGCGACATTCCGGTCAAGTTCAAGCGTCTGGGCATCCCGGATAAGTTTGCGCCGATCGGTCTGCACGAGGACATCATGTCCATCCTGGGCATTGATTCCAACGGTATCATCAACGCCGTGTTCGACAGTCTCGGCATCCGCAAGGACGACGACGACAACTGGGACGACGAGGTCTGAGAAGGGGGAGTGACTGGTATGCATAAGAAGGAAGAAATTTATTCCAGCATTATTTTCTTCAACGCGGTCCTTCCGCTGATGAAGGTCATCGCCAACGATGTACCCGAACTGAAGAAGAAATTCAAGGGCATGAACGCCGTGATCCAGGTCAGCGCGTTGGACCCCGATGTCAAGGGCGGCAAGAGAAGCACCTGCTTCTGGATCAAAAACGGGGAGTGGACGGTCAAACTCAATACCATCCATACCAATCCCGACGTTGAGATCGGCTTCAAATCCATCGAAGCGATGAACGGCTTCTTCAAGGGCAAGATGAATCCGAAGACGCTTCCGCGCAAGATCAAGGGCGTGGCCAAAATGGACGCGCTGATCGCGTTCGTTTCCGTTCTGCTGAAGATGTCCAGCCTCCTGTCCGCGACGGAACCGCCGAAGGACGAAGCGTCGAAGAAGCTGATGGTCAAGTGCTTCTTCTACCTTTTGTCCACGGGCATCAGCCAGTTGAACAAGGCCGGTCATCCGGCGATCCACGACTGGGCCAAGAAGAGTCCCGACCGCGTTTACGGCTGGGCTGTGGAAGGTTATCCCGACGTGTCGGCGCACATGCGCGTCAAGGAGGGCAAGACCAAGGCCGGCAGAGGCGACTATACGAAGGCGCTGACTTTCTTCACGCTTCGGTTCAACAATCTCGACAGCGCATTGGGCATCCTGCTCGATACCGACGACATGCTGGAGGCCGTAAAGGCCGGCCGTCTGATCATGGACGGCGCGCCGGAATTCGGCGGACAGATCGGCGGCTTCATGCTGGAAGTCGGCGCTTTGGCGAAATAAGACATACACAACTGCAGAGCTGCGGCAGTTTTTGTCGCGGCTCTGAAAGTTTGTGATTTGGAGTGTTAAGTAAGGGATGAAATTTAACGAACTGAATCTCAATCCGGTTGCCAAGATCCGTGAGAGTACAAACTTTACGGTTCGCGAGATCCGAAAGGTATGCAAGACCATCGGTCCGCGCGCAGCCGGATCGGAGAATGAGAATAAGGCGCAGGACTATGTTTTGGAAAACTGCGCGAAGTTTGCGGATTCCGCGGTCAAGGAGACGTTTAGTCTCTCTCCACGCGCGTTTATGGCGTGGCCGTGGCTGGGCTCGACGCTCGAGCTGATCGCAATCGCGCTGTATTTTGCGGCAGCCTTTGTGTCCGGCATTCTTGTGACCGTGTTTCAGGCTGCGGCTTTGGCCATCACCATTGCGGTTCTGCTTGTGATCGTGCTGGAGTTTCTGCTGTATAAAGAAATACTGGATCCGTTTTTCAAGAAAAAGGAGTCCAGCAACGTGATACTGACCAAAAAGCCGAAAGGCGAAGTCAGACGCCGCATCATTTTCAGCGGTCATATGGATTCGGCTTACGAGTGGCGTTTTACACACTGGGGCGGCTATAAGCTGCTGCGTGCGGCGATCTATATGGCGATTGGCGGTGTTTTTGTTTGTCTGATTCTGGACATTCTGACGCTGGCCGGACATTTCTCGGATCGTGTGCTGTTCGCTTTCCGTATTGTCGAGTGCGTCTGTGCGCTCGGTCTTGTTGTCGGATTCCTATTTGACAACCCCAAGCTGGTCGTGGAAGGCGCCAACGACGATTTGACCGGCGTGTTTTCGTCGATCGCCGTACTGCAATTTATGACCACGAACGACATTGAATTTGAGCATACGGAAGTGGTCGCTGTTTCAATGGGGTCGGAGGAATCCGGTCTGCGCGGCGCGAAAGCGCTTGTCAAGGCGCACAAGTACGACGACGTCGAGACGATGTTCGTTGCGACGGATACGGTGCGCGATCTGGAATTTATGGGCGTGTACCACAAGGATATGACCGGTCTGGTCACTTTGGATAAGGCGGCTGTCGCCATGATGCTGGAAGCCGCATACGACGCCGGTCTCGAGCTGCCGAAACTGACAATCGACCTCGGTGCGACCGACGCCGCTGCCATGATGCAGGGCGGCGTGCCGTCCGTGGCGTTCTGCGCGATGGATCATTCGCCGGCAAGATACTACCATACCCGTCTCGACACGGCGGACAATATCGAGATCGGCGCGATCGAAAAGGGCGTCGAAGTGCTGATCCGTACCGCGATGCTCTTTGACGAACGCGGACTTGCTACCAACGAATAAACTATTGACCGCTTCCTCGGAGGCGGTCATTTTTCGGTTGAAAAAACTGTACGAATATGGTATAGTATTGCAAGAAAGACAATTGGAGACGATACCATGCAGTTTGTGATACCCTGCCTGCTCGGTCTCGAAGGCCCTATTGCCGAGGAGCTTCGGGAGATGGAGGCGCTGGATGTGCGCGCGGAAAACGGCCGCGTACTGTTTTCGGGCGACGCGCATATTTTAGCGCGCGTCAACATTGGCTCGCGGTTTGCCGAGCGCGTACAGATATTGGTCGGCGCGTTCCCGGCGAATACTTTCGAGGAATTGTTTCAGGGCACGAAGTCCCTTCCTTGGGAGGAATGGCTTCCGTGTGAGGATGCGTTTCCGGTCAAGGGGTATTCCATCAATTCCGCGCTCTTTTCCGTCAGCGACTGCCAGGCGATCATCAAAAAGGCGGTCGTGGAACGGCTGAAAAGCCGGTACCGTCTGGAATGGTTTCCGGAGACGGGACCGGTGCATCAGATCCAGTTTTCTATTATGAAAGATCAGGTCAGTCTGCTGATCGACACATCCGGCTACGGTCTGCACAAGCGCGGATACCGTCTGCAAGCGGCAGGAGCGCCGCTTAAGGAAACACTGGCCGCGGCGATCTGTCATGTGTCGCGTCTGCGTCCTTACCACACGCTGTACGATCCGATGTGCGGGTCGGGAACGATTGCGATCGAGGGCGCTTTGATGGCGATGCACATCGCGCCCGGACTGAATCGGCCGTTCTCCGCCGAGCGGTGGGAGAATCTTGATCCTTCCGTCTGGCGAACGGAGCGTGAACGTGCCCGGGATCTGGAAAAGCGGGACTGTGATTTTTTTGCCTTTGCGTCGGATATCGACGGCGATGTTCTCGACATTGCCCGCGCCAATGCGCAGCGTGCCGGCGTGGCGGACAGGATCGAGTTTTTCCGTGCGGATGTGCGTGACTTTACGCACCGTACCGAGCGCGGGACGGTGATCTGCAATCCACCGTACGGCGAGCGGCTGCTGGATATTTCCGCGGCGGAGGAGCTGTACTATCGTTTCAAGTGCATGTATCCCTCCGAAATGTGCCATCACGATATTTTTACTCGGGAACTGTTCAGCTAAACAGGTACTCAGCTCAATATAACAATTATTCTCTTTCCTGCCACCGTAAATGAAGGAATCAA
>JAFYDS010000196.1 GCA_017544665.1 Clostridia bacterium
AGCACGATATGGACGTGCGTATCAACGACTATCAGATGTACCTTTCCGGCGAACGTCTGGAAAGCTTTTCCGGCGTATTCGGCTGGTTCACGGGACCGATTGTCTCGTTTGTCAGCCTGATCATTCCGCTTTTGCTGTTGCGATACGGCTTCAACAGCAACTGGGACGTTCTCTTCCTAGACTCCACTCGTGTAAAGATCATTGTGATACCGCTCATCATCGACTCAATCGGTTATCTGTTGATGGCGATCCCCTTCCTCTTCTGGGATTATACCGACGACAAACAGTTCAAGGTCATTGAGGTCTTGCGCCGCCGTGAAGAAGTGACTCGCAAGCAGCTGGAAGCAGAACGCGGCATTCAAGCGCAGGACGATGCTGCTGATGAAGAGGTCACAGATGAAGTACCTGTTGAGGAAGTGCCGGAGGAGGTGCTGACATGAGCAAGAAGGAAAAGAAAGTCAAGAACCAGGATGATTTCCTTGCGAAAGAAGCCAAGGAAGACGCAAAACAGGCGCTTGATTATACGCTTGATATTCCGGAAGATGAAATCTGGACCTATCACATTGAAGGTTTGCAGGAACCCAGAATCGGCAAACAAATCAAGAATTACAGACAAAAGAAAATCCTTGTCGTCATCGTTCTGCTGATTGCGATCGGACTTGCCATCTATTTCAGTCTGCGCGCCGTGCACAACGAGACCTATAAATATGAAGTTCTGGAAGACGGCACTTATGAGCTTATCAAGTTTTCCAATCCGGGCAACATTACGACATTGACGATTGAGAATGCTGAAACGGAAGACGCTCAACCGATCACCGTACTGCACGAATTCGCGTTCAACTGTGACGAAAAGATTACGGACATTACCATCGGCAAGAATGTGAAACAGCTCGACGGCAAAACCTTCTACAGCTGTTGGGCGCTGCGCAACATCAAGGTCGATCCTGAAAACGAAGCATACTGCGACGTGGATGGCGTTCTTTACACGAAGGATATGTCAACACTGATCTGCTATCCGATCGATCATGACAAATACCTGCGTGAAGTTTACGGTTACACTGATCTCAAGGATGACGACGGCAAGCCGATGGAAGAACTCTGGGGCACGACCGAGACCTATGACGAAGCGTTTCTTGCAAAATACAACGAAGAAACGCGCACCTACGTAGTACCGAGCACAGTCAAGACCCTTGGCGAACTCTCGCTGAACTATTCCAATATCGTCGATCTGTATCTCCCCGAGGGGCTGGAAACGATCGAAACCTTTGCCGTTTTCAAAAATACCGTGCTGTTGAACATCTACAGCTATACTTGCGCGGGTGAAATCACCGATACGACCGCCGCTTCGATCGCGTCATTCGAAAAGGTCTATTCTTCCCTGCCGAACGGGCTGCAATACATCGGCTCAGACGCTTTCACTTACGACCAGGGCTTGACATACATGTATATACCCGCCTCTGTGTCGTATATCGGTCACCACGCATTCTGGGATACCTGCTATAAAGAGGACGGCGAAGTCAAGGGCGTGGACGCGATGAACGTTGAAGCAGACGAAGACACATTCAAGGCAAGCACCACGCTCGGTGACCAATGGCGGCCGCAGTATGACTACCGGCTGTTCAGAAAGTACGTCAGCGTCAATTACAGCGCCACACGCGCGGAATAAGCCTTATGCCGGATCTGTTTGTACATTTTCGCGAAAAGCTGACCGTTGACGGCGAACAGGTCCATTTCGCCGTCAGCGAGGACGGGTACCGTTGGCGCCAGCTGAACGGCGGCAGACCGATTCTGACTTGTAACAAAGGCGACGGCGGCTGCCGTGATATTGAGATCGTGCGATTGAAGGACGGCGGCTTTGTTCTGCTTGCAACAGACCTGTGTATCGTACGGCACATGGACGAGCACCACAACGTCGATTGGAAGCAGCTCAACCACAACGGCAGCAAGTTTCTTTCGTTTTGGCGCACCGATGATCTGATCCGTTTTTCGCCGCAGGAGCTTGTTTATTTCGGACGCGATGACTTCGGTTGCCTTTGGGCGCCGGAGGTGTTATACGAGGAAAAATCGGGCGAATATCTGATTCATTGGGGCTCAACCGTCCGCGAAAGCGATTACAACCATATGTCGATCTACGCCTGCACGACGCGCGATTTCAGGACCTTTTCGGCTCCGTTCCTGTTCTTCACAAAAGACAACGAGATTCTCGATTCGCACATTGTAAAACACAACGGCGTTTATCACCTTTTTTATAAGAACAGCAGTGATCCGTCGATGAATCTGCATGCTACGTCCGAAAAGCTATACGGACCGTATCAAAACGACGATGCATTCCAACAAATCATGGAAAGCATGGCGCAGCCTGGCGCATACGAAGCGCCAACTACGCTCATTCTGTCGGACGGCAGGTGGTGTCTGATGCTCGACTTCTTCGGCTGTGAAAAAGAGAAAATGGGCTATGTCCCCTTCCTGTCGCCGACCGTCGGAGACGCGCGGTTCGAGCGCGCAGACGAAGCGTTCTCTTTTCCTTATGGGTTCAAGCACGGTCACGCGATCGAGATTACCGATGAGGAATACGAACGATTGTGTCAGGCGTATCAGAAATAGAAATAAACAAGACCCGAAGCTGCAAAACTTCGGGCCTGTTTTTTGGTGCCGGCGACCGGGATCGAACCGGTACGATGTTGCCATCACGGGATTTTAAGTCCCGGGCGTCTGCCAGTTCCGCCACGCCGGCAAGCACTTTTAGTCGTACCGTGATTATACCTTTTCGGATAATTATTGTCAAGTGTTTCTTAACATTTACACTTTTGTTTTGAATGAAACTGACAGCGGTGCGCCGGCTTTACGCCAGACATTCAAAGGATAGATTCGCACCTGATATGCCGTATCAGGCTGTAAACCATCGAATGTACAGCTCAAGGTTTTCGGCATCGGTTCAAAATAGTATTCGGAATAGATCTCTTTCCTTTGAATCGTTTTCTTCGGCGCGACCGCAGCGGATAACATCAGACGATAACCGTAAACGCAAACTTCCGCTTGAGCTTGGTCGAACCGCACTGCCACGGAATCATTCGTTACATTTTCAACCACAGCCTTTGCCTGCTGTGAAAAACGCGGCGCAGAGTCTGTCTTTTTACGGGCACAGGTATAAGGATAGGTTTTACGATCAGCCGGGTTTTCCACAAAATAGATCAGCTGCTGCGCAGAATCCGGCAATGTGCGGAAAAAGTCGTGCGTGAGGATATTGTAAGGCAGGACGCGTACTCGGTTGTCCTTGTCGATTTCAACGATAAAGTACTGCGCGGCGTTCTCGCTGCCGGCAGGAACGGTGTTATCGCCGATGTCACGCTCCATCTCAAAATAGTTCAGCGTACCTGCGCCGAACGAAGTATAGCGGCTCTGCCACACAGTCAGCGGATGATTGATCGGCCCATGAGAATGACCGGAGAAATTGATGACCTGCGGATAACGCGCAAAGACCGGATGCAGATAGGCGCTCGCCTGGGTGTACCAGCTGCGGCTGACATAGACGCTTTTCCAGATATGACCGTGCTGAAACGTGAAGATCGGACGCTCAGGGTCGTCCTTCGCCGCCTTACGCAGTTCCTTCGCCATCCAAAGCACCTGCTTCGGCGTATGCCAGGTATCGTTCGGCAGCGGAGAAAGGCCGATAAAATGATATCCGCCGACGACATCATGCTTATCCAGTCTGTCGTCGAGATTCTTGCGATAGCCTTCCACGCCGGTGCGTCCATGGTCATGGTTGCCCATAACGGTAATCAGCTTTGTTTCCTTACGAAGCGATTGCTGCAGCGTTTCAAGCAATATATCATACTGAATCTGTGAGCCGCTGTCTGTATTGTCGCCCGCAAAAAGCACAGCGTCAAGCGTCGGATGGGACGCGTCTTTTGCCGCGTAATCGTACGCCGACGCAAACATCTCTTTCAGCCGTTCGGCACGAAAAGGGGCATCCTCGTTAATATGAATATCGGTCGCTACGGCGAAGCGGAACACAGGCTCGAACGGTGTCTCGATCTGCTGTTGTAGCCGCACCTCGCGCTTTTGCTGTTCTTTTTTGGAAATGGTTCTGCAAAATGCAGACACGATCGCCGTCGCGGCGTTTGTCTTTTGCTGTTTCGTCATGGGGATCCTCCTGCGGTTCGTCGAAAGGAACACTTGATTTTTATTGTATCTATCGTCTAAAAAAAGTGTGTCAACAGTAATTCACAAATGTGAACTTTTTGTTAATTTAGCTTCGACCTTTATGCAAAGCAAAAGGCACAGTGATATAATGACAATCAAGGAACATAATTCCTGTATCAAAAATTGAGAAAGCTGGTGTCAGAAAATGAAACGACCGCTGATTCCCTATCCGACATCGATCACCTGGTATGACGGCGCACGCGACCTGCCCGCGTCTGCAATTACCTATCTAAAAGATGAAAAATTACCTGAAGAAGGCTACAAACTGCGTATCAATGAAACCGAAGCTGTTCTTTCCTACGCTACTGACGCGGGACGGTTTTACGGCGAACAGACGCTGCGGCAGCTCCGGAACGAAGACGGTACCGTTCCGTTTGTTGATATTGAGGACGCACCGAAATTCGGGTGGCGC
>JAFYDS010000197.1 GCA_017544665.1 Clostridia bacterium
GCCTCCCGGCTCGGTCGGCGCTTCTGCCTTCGGCAGAGGTCTCCACCGGAGACCCGCGCCCTTCCCATGTCGCGCACTGCGTGCGCTGGGGACGGCAAGATTTGGTGGCCGCCTGCGGCGGCATTTCATTGGGCCGCCCCTACTTGACATTCCGCCGCGCACTCGGTATAATAAATCTAACGGGCAATATTCGGAAAACTAAAGGAGAAACTGCTTATGTTTACAGAAGAAAACGGCAAGATCTGGCTTGCCACCGGTACCGAACGGATCTACCTCGAGCCCAAGATGGCGAACCGTCACGGACTGATCGCCGGCGCCACCGGCACGGGCAAAACCGTCACGCTCAAGGTCATTGCGGAATCGTTCAGCGAGATGGGCGTCCCCGTCTTTATCGCGGATATCAAGGGCGACGTGTCCGGTATGTGTCTGCCCGGCTGCGAAAACAAGCATATCCGCCGTTCGATCGATACGATGGGCATCGAAAACTTCAACTACACCTCGTTCCCCGTCCGCTTCTTCGACGTTTACGCGAAGCTCGGCCACCCCGTGCGCACCACGATCTCCGACATGGGGCCGGAGCTGCTCGCCCGTCTCCTGGACCTCAATGAGATCCAGAGCGGCGTCCTGCGCATCGTGTTCCGCATTGCGGACGACAACGGGCTGCTGCTGCTCGACCTCAAGGACCTGCGCTCCATGCTGCAGTTTGTCGCGGACAATGCGAACGATTACAAGATCCGCTACGGCAACGTCTCCGCGCAGTCGATCGGCGCCATTCAGCGTGCGCTGCTGACGCTCGAGGACGAGGGCGGCAACATCTTCTTCGGCGAACCCGCGCTGGATATCGCCGACTGGTTCGACTGGGGCGCGGACGGCCGCGGCGTGATGAACATTCTCGAATGCGCCGAGCTGTTCCAGCACCCGCTGCTTTATGCGACGTTCCTGTTGTGGATGCTCACCGAGCTGTATGAGCTGCTCCCCGAAGCGGGCGACCTCGACAAGCCGAAGATCGCCTTTTTCTTTGACGAAGCGCATCTGCTGTTCAACGACGCGCCGAAGGCGCTGCTCGAAAAGGTCGAGCAGGTCGTGCGTCTGATCCGTTCGAAGGGCGTTTCGGTCTGGTTCATCACCCAGAACCCGATGGATATTCCGGAATCCGTCCTCGCGTAGATCGGCAACCGTGTCCAGCACGCGCTGCGCGCCTACACGCCGAACGAACAAAAGGCGATCCGCGCCGCCGCGCGCTCGTTCCGTGTCAACGAAGCGTTCGACACCGAAACGGTATTGCAGGAGCTGGCCACGGGCGAAGCACTGGTCTCCGTGCTCGACGAAAAGGGTATCCCCGGTATCGTCCAGCGCGCCAACATTCTCCCGCCGAAGAGCTCGATGAACGCCGTGGAGCCCGCCGTGATCGGTACCGTGCTCGCGACGTCGCCGCTGCTCAATAAATACACCGAGACGCTCGACCGCGAATCCGCCTATGAGATCCTCACCTCCAAAGCGGAACAGGCGGCGCGCGAAGCGGAAGAGCTCGCCCGCCAGAAGGAAGAGGAAAAAGAACGCCTCCTCGCCGAGAAGCAAAGACTTGCCGAAGAGAAGGCGAAGGCCGCCGAAGAAAAGCGCCTCGCGGCCGAAGAAAAGCGCCTTGCCGCCGAGCAGCGGGCCAAAGAGAAAGCGCAAAGAAGCAGCAGCAGTTCTTCGCGCAGCACGACAAGCACGATGATGAACAAAGTCGCCTCCTCGGCGATGAACACCATCGGCCGCGAGGTGGGCAGACAGTTGATCCGCGGCATTTTCGGCACATTAAAGAAATAACATCGGGCGCGTCCCGGTGAAAAGCCATGGATATGGAAAGGAGAACCCAATATGAAGTACATTTTTATCGTCAATCCGCGTGCCGGCGAAACCGATAACGCCGCCGTCATCCGCAACGCGATCGCTACTCTCCCCGAAAAGGACGACTGCGAGATCTACGTGACCAAGGCGCCGCTCGATGCGACCGCCTATGTCCGCGACTGGTGCGCGGCTGGCAAAGAGAATGTCAGCGTCAGCTGCTACCCCTGCGGCAGCGGCAACGACTTCGTCAAGGTCTTCGGCGGCGCTGACAAGTTCAAGGACATCCCCGCCCTGCTGCGCGCCGAAGCGAAGCCGCTTGACCTTCTGAAGGTCGGCGACCGCTACGCGAACAACGTCGTCAACTTCGGCTTCGACACCACCGTTGCGATTACGATCAACAAAGAGCGCGAAAAGACCGGTCACGGCAACAAGAACGCCTACACCAAAGGCGTTGTCAAGGCGCTTTTGACCGCGATGAAGAACGAGTTCACGGTACGCGCGGACGGAGAAGTCCTCAACCCGGCGGGCAAGGCGCTGCTTTGCACGGTCGCGAACGGCCAGTATGTCGGCGGATCGTTCCGCTGCGCGCCGAAGGCGAAGACCGACGACGGTCTGATCGACGTCTGCCTTGTCAAGCCGATCTCCCGCCTGCGTTTCGTCAAGATCCTGACCCCGTACACCAACGGCGAACACCTGGACCGCGAAGACATGAAGGATATCGTCGTCTATCGCCAGTGCAAGAAGGTCGAAGTTGACGCGCCCGCTGGCTTCGCCTATTCGCTCGACGGCGAGATCATTTATGAATCGCACTTCACCGTCGAGATCGTCCCCGCCGCGCTGCAGTTCGCCGCGCCGGTGTAAGCCCCGATGAAGAACGAAAACGAAACCCGCTACGGTAAGCTCGTCAAGGCGCTGCAGATCGCGTCGTTCGTGTTCATGGCGCTGATGCTGGCGCTGTGCATCTGGTTTTTGGCGAAGAACCACATCTCCGTCAAAACGGCGGACCAGCTGACGCAGTACCTGACGGGCGGAGAAGTGACGATCGCGCTGATCCTGATCGGTTTTTCGATCGTGAAATCGTTCGCGCTGGTCTTCCCGCCGGCGGTGCTGTTCGTGCTCTCCGGCCTCGTGTTCGACGCGTACTGGAAGGCCGTGCTCGTCAACGTTGTCGCCACCGCACTGAGCCTCGTGCTCCCCTACTTCCTCGGGCGGTTCACCGGCAAAGACATGGTCCAGTCGCTCTCGCAGCGGTTCAAGGCGATCAAAAAGCTGGACGATTTCACCGGAGAAAACGACTTCGCCGTCGTGCTGGTTTTCAAGGCGGGCGGCTTCCTCCCGTCGGATCTGAGCAGTCTGCTCTTCGGTGCGATGGACATCCCGTTCACGCCGTACTTTCTCGCGTCGAACCTCGGGATGCTGCTGCTCAACTGCCTGTGGACGCTCGTGGGCTACAAGGGAGACCTCAGCAATCCGCTGTCGTTCCTCTACGCCCTGCCCGCGCTGGTGTTCGCAATCCTCGCGGCCGTCGGAATGAGTGTGTATAAGAAAAAGAAGCAGCGCAGCGCGTTGCAGTGATGAGGCAAGGAAAAACGAAATGAAACGGCGTTTTATTGCTTTTCTGCTTTTGTTTCTACTTGGCACCCAAATGGCTGGGTGCCTTTCTGTGTTTGCAGAATCCGCCGCACCTGCCGCCGCAACGCAACCTGCGCTGCAAATGACAGTCAAGCTGTTTGAATCGGATTCTGCTGTTTCACAAACGATTCCGATTTCAGAAACAGAAAACGTTTCTTACGCCTTGTTTCTTCCGGCAGACTGTGACCGCAAACAGTTGATTGTTCTGTTTGAAACAGCAACGCTTTCTGTCGATGGAAAACCACTGACCTCAAACCAGAAGACAGACGTTTTTTCAGAAGATGGTTTGTATTCCGTTGTTACGCCTCAGGGGGCCTATTCTTTGCACGTTTTCTTTTCGAAAAACCTGCCGGCTGTATTTATCGATACGGAAAGCGGCTCGCTTTCTGCCATTCATGCCGATAAGAATTATAAAGAACCGGGCACAATCTCCGTCGCGGATAGAGGAACGCTCACAAAGGACCATGCGGCGTTGGAGTATATCAAGGGGCGCGGTAATTCCAGTTGGTTTCATAACGAAAAGAAAAGCTATAATATCAAATTTGAACAGAAAACAAGCTTGCTCGGCATGAAACCCGCTAAAAAGTGGGCGTTGATCTCAAATAACATGGATGCATCCCTGCTGCGCAACGCAGTCGCATATTCTGCAGCGAAAGCTACCCGCCTGCCATATACGGTCAGCTTTGCGTTTGTTGATTTGTTTATAAACGGCAACTACCGGGGAAACTATCTTCTTTGTGAAAGAATTGAAGTCGGGGAAGACCGCATTTCTATCGCTGATTTAGAAGATGCAAACAAAGCGGCAAATCCGGATATGAAGCTTTCGGAAGCAGAAAAGAAATATGGCTCCCGTTGGCAGATCGAATTTACATGGAGCGACCTTAAAAACAATCCCGAAAATATTACCGGCGGTTATCTTTTGGAATACGATTCTCCGAAAGCATTAAATTTGGAAGACAGTGTGTTTCTCTCAAAGAACGAAACCTGCTTAACGCTTCATTCACCGAAACACGCAACGGAAAAAGAAATCAGCTTTATAGCAAAACGATATCAGGACTTCGAAGACGCATTATTGGGAAAAGACGGCGTCAACAGTGCCGGACGGCATTACAGCGAATATATCGACATGGATTCCTTCCTTGACGGTTTACTGCTGAAAGAGTTCGCAGGACGCGCAGAATGGTCGTCCAGCATCTATATCTTCCTCCCCGAAAACAGCGAACGCTTTTATATGGGTCCGGTATGGGATTTTGATTTATCCATGAACAACCCTACCGTCTTGCCGGACTGTATCCGCTTTTGCGGACAGGCGATATTTGAACAGACACATCCAGACCAAGTGGAAAGAGGAAAGTCGTTTTTTGCCATGCTGTGCTCTCACCGTGAATTCGTTGAGCAGCTGACAAATCGATTTTTTGAACTGCAGGATGCTCTTGTTGAGGCGTTTCGTCAATCAACAAAGTCGCTTTCGAAGACCATTCTCACATCGGCACAGATGGATGCTGTACGCTGGAATTATACTTTTGAGGAGGCGTCCGTCCGTCAGCTTCTTGCGTTTTATTCAGAAAGAGCACAACAGCTGCGGCGTGATTTCTCTCAACTTGACGATCGGATCCAAAATGTCGCTGTGCCGACGGAACAGTCCGCAGCCCCCGAGCCCCCAAAAACCACAACAGGTATTTCCGTTTCCTTTCTTCTCCTACTTGGTTCAGGTGCAGTGCTTGTATTTGTCTTCGTATTGAAGATAAAGAAACGCTAAATGCGCAATCATATGCGTTAGATAAACCAAAAAGCGCCCTGCGGGGCGCTTTTCAGTTGTTAGCTGTTAGCTGTTAGCGGTTAGCGTAGGGGCGGCCAGTGGCCGCCCGCGTTTTTGTCTTCGGTCTTATTTGAACCAACCTGCGATCATTTCAAAGATCTGCCGGAACCAGTTCGCGATCCGCTGCCAGAAGTCTCCGAACGAGAAATCACTGCCGGAGCTGCCGGACGGTTGCGTCGTCGGTTCCGTTGTAGGTTCGGTTGTTGGTTCCGTTGTTGGCTCAGTCGTGGGCTCTGTGGAGGGTTCTGTGGTGGGCGCTCTGCCCGGCACAAGACAGTTGGAAGTGATATTCAGAATGCCGTAAGCCACCATTCTCTCCGCCCAGGTGACGCTGTCCACGGTCCAGACCATCAGCTGCAGGCCAGCGTTCTGCGCCTGTCGGATCACGCTTTCCGATACGTTGTAAGCGGCATCCAATCCGTCGATCCCGTTCTCTACGCAGAAGGTCACGTCGTCAGCCGTCGCCGGGCTGGCGAGCAGGTACGCCGGCGTTTCGGGCAGCAGCGCCTTGATCCCGGCGATCAGTTCCCTGCCAAAGCTGATGATCACGAAGCGGTCCTTTTCTTCCCGCGCATTCAATATCGCGGCAAGATCGGGCAGATTGTTGACGTCCACAACTTCCTTAATCTCGATAACGGGATGCAGCCCGTATTCGTTGCATACGTCGAGATATTCCACAAGAGTGGGTACCTTCGTACCGGGGAACTGTTCGATGTTGTTCCCCGCGTCCACGGTGAGCGCGGAGAGTTCCTCATAGGTAAAGTCGGAAACGAGTCCCTCGCCGTCGGTCATACGGTCGACGGTTTTGTCGTGCATCAGTACCCAGACGCCGTCGGATGTCTGCGAGATATCGCATTCCGCACCCCAAAAGCCGTATTCTCCGGCCAGACAGTAGGCGGGCAGCGTGTTTTCGGGCGCAAGCGCGGAAAGCCCCCGGTGCGCCGTGATATGCAGGGTATCCTCCGGCAGCGTCTCCGACGGGAACAGATAGATCACGCCATCCGCCGCCGCAAAGAAGACGAACGAAGCCAACATGAGAATGCATAAAAGAAACGCGAGTCCTTTTTTCATAACAGACACCTCCGACTGATTTGTTAAGCTTTGCCGCAATGAGCGCAACTGCTAATCCGGTTCAAATGGCAAGCTGTTTTTCCGGTCTGTAACTGCTCTCATTATAGCACAAAACAGTCCGTTTGCAGCAAAAAAAGAGTGAAAAGTGATTCTTAAGGAGTGAATATCAAAAAGCCGCCCTGCCCCTCCGTCTTTTCGCTGCGCAAAAAGACAGCTCCCCAAAGGGGGAGCCTCGATTTTGTGGCGCCTGCGGCGCATTTTATCCGGGCGCTTTCGCTGTGCACTGCGCACTGTGCACTCAATAGTTTTCCGCGTGAACCTCAAAGTACGCGAGCGGGTGGGCACAGACGGGGCAGACGTCCGGCGCTTTCGTGCCGACCACGATGTGTCCGCAGTTGCGGCATTCCCAGACCTTGACTTCGCTCTTTTGGAAGACGGCAGCGGTCTCGACGTTCTTGAGCAGCGCGCGATATCTCTCCTCATGGTGCTTTTCGATCGCGGCGACACCGCGGAACTTCGCGGCGAGTTCGGGGAAGCCCTCTTCCTCGGCGGTCTTCGCGAAGCCCTCATACATGTCGGTCCATTCGTAGTTTTCGCCGTCCGCGGCGGCGGCAAGGTTTTCGGCGGTGGTGCCGATTCCCTCGAACTCCTTAAACCACAGCTTGGCGTGCTCTTTTTCGTTGTCGGCTGTTTTCAAAAACAGCGCGGCGATCTGCTCAAAGCCATCCTTCTTCGCCTTGGACGCGAAATAGGTGTACTTGTTGCGGGCCTGGCTTTCCCCCGCGAAGGCGGCGAGCAGGTTCTGTTCGGTTTTGGTGCCGGCGTATTTGTTTGCCATAATATTTCCTCCTTTTCCTTATACGTCCTTTTTCCAAAGGCCGTGCAGATTGCAGTACTCATAGGCGGCGACCGGTTTGTCGTCCGCGAGCGCGAAGACCGCGACAGGTTCGCCCAGCGGGTCAAGGTCCTTCTTCTGGAAGCCGTTTGCGGTTTCGAGGACGATCCACGCAATGTGGTGCGGCTCGGTCATCGGGTGGATCACGTCGCCGACGATTACGGTCACTTGATCTCCGTCGATCGCGATCACGGGGACGTGCTTTTCCGCCGCGGCATCGACAGAGCCGGGGATGATCTCCTCCATCTTCTGCCCGCAGCACATCACGGGCACGCCTTTGTTTTCCATATAGGCAATGATATTGCCGCAGTGGGAACAGCGATAGAATTTCATAAGACAACACTCCTTTTGTTATATTTTGGTTTCCGGTTTCATCATAGCATGTTTTTATGATTTGTCAAGCCTCGTCCGGCTGCTTTTCCTGCTTTCTCTTCCAAAAGAACCGCCCGACATAGACCGCGACGCCAACCGGGATCGCGCAGATGATGATCTTGACGATCAGATGGATCGGGATGTAGTCGTAGATGCCGTCGCCGAGCAGCGTGAACAGCACGACGCGCGGCAGAATGCCGATCAGAGACGCGGCGAGGTAGCGCGGAAATTTGCACTTCGACGCTCCCCAGAAGAGCGACACAAAGTCGATCGGGAACACGGGCAGCGCGCGGATGGACAGCAGCGCCGGGAACTTGTTGCCGACGTCTTTTTCCAGTATCTTCTGCCCCGCCTTGCTCTTTTGCAGCAGCTTTGTCACATAATCTCCGCCAAGGAAGCGCCCGAGGAAGTAGGTCACGATCACTTCAAGCAAAATCCCGACGCAGTTGATGGTGATCGCCAGCCACGGCGTGAACGCCATCCCGACGTAAATATAAATCAGCGACGCGGGAATCACGAACAGGACCGACTTGACGAGGTAGATCCCCCAGATCGCGGCGATCGCCGCGGCGAGACTGGCGGAACGTTCCACCAGCGCGCGCACGTCGATGTTTTTGAGCCGGTCGTAATAGACGATTGCCAGCACAAAGAGGGTCAGCGCCACTGCCGCGCGCAGACAGAGCAGTAATATGTCCTTCGTTTCTTTTTTCATCGGCTTACCAAAGCGCGTCTTCTGCGAGGATCTTGTCGCACAGCGCCAGCAGGCACTGGCAAAGCGCGTCTTCCGCGCGGTCGTTCATTTCGGTGTAATCTGACGCCGAGCAGTCGTCCGCGTCGTCGCTGATCTGCCGCAGGGAGCAGAACGGGACGCCGCTTTCCTTGCAGACCAGCGCGATCGCCGCCGTTTCCATGTCGAACGCCGACACCGCAAACAGGTCTTTATACTGCGTCTTTAAGACCGGGTCCGTCAAAAACAGGTCGCCAGTGCCGAATGCGCCGGTGTGTACATCGTCCAGCGACGCGGCAAGCTTCAGCAGCAAAGGGTCGGCATCGATCGCTTCTTTTCCCAGCGGGCGGCCGAGCGGCGTCAGGTCAAAGTCACATTCCCGGAACGACGTGCCGGCAACAAAATCGCCGCGCCGCAAGCCCGAGATCGCGCCGGACAGTCCCGCGTTGAGGATCAGATCCACCTTCTCTTCGGCGATCAGATATGCCGCCGTCGTCGCCGCGCAGACCTTGCCGATTCCGCATTCGACACCGCAAAGCCGCAGCGCCCTGCCATTCTTTTCCAGCGTAAAAGCGGCGGCGCGTTTGCCGCGGCTGACGCTCTCCTGCCCCGCGTACTGCGCAACCAGCCGCAAAAACGGGATATATTCCATTTCATCGGCAAAAATGAGCCCGATCTTTTTTTTCATACTGCATCCGTTCCTTTCGCTTTGCCGCCGCGCCCGAACGCGCGGAACGCGGCGGTTTTTCTTTCGGTTTTATTATAATATAACCGGGCGCGTCTGTCAATTCCCTGCAAAGCGCATAGGATGAAACGAAGGAAACCCTTCGCGGCGGCAGCAAAACGGTGACGCGACCGCGTCCATGGGGAGCCGGTTTGCGCGTTGCCGCCGCTTTTTCCGATAAATATGCGCCAATAATATGAATTTATTGTGAATAAACACTTGCAAAATCGAATTCGGTCTGTTATAATATGGGATGGAGAAAACAGGAAAGAGGTTTTGTTATGAAAAAAGTACTTGCTATCCTTTTGTGCCTTCTTGTTGCCTGCACCGCGTTCGCCTGCCTTGTTGCGGCGGAAAGCGAAGCCCCGACAAAGGATCCGTACGAGACCGACATTCCGCAGGTCATTACCAATATCGCCGGCGGCAACAGCGCCGACCATCAGGAGGATCTGCATACCGGGTTCAAATTCATGCGCATCGTGACGGAAAACCTGACCCGTTTTGTGAAGGATCTTGCCAAAGCGTTCGACGACTTTATTGACCGTGTCCACTCTTTCACCGTCGAAAACGTGTTCAGCATCTTCCAGAGATAACAAAGCAAAAGAAACCGCCTGCTGGCGGTTCTTTTCTTTTTGCAAAAAAAGCCGCAGCGGATTTCTCCGCTGCGGCTTTCTAATATCTAAATCGAATCTTATACGCCGCCGCCGACACTGCCGTCCCAGGTATCCACGTTGGTGGCTTTCTTTTCTTCTTCGTCGAACCAGCGGACGGTGACCGCCTTCGTTTCGGTAAAGAAGCGGAACGCGTCCTTGCCAAGGCAGTGCAGATCGCCGAAGAACGACTTCTTGTGACCGGTGAACGGGAACACGCCGACCGGCACGGGGATACCGACGTTGACGCCGGTCATGCCGCCGTGGGTGCGCTTGGTGAATTCGCGGGCGTAGTAGCCGCTCTGGGTAAAGATGACCGAACCGTTGGCGAACGGGTTGCGGTTCATCAGGGCGAGACCTTCCTCGAAGTCCTTGACGCGCTTGATGCAAAGCACCGGTCCGAAGATTTCCTGCGTGCCGACGGTCATGTCCTCGGTCACATGGTCGAGGATCGTCGGTCCGATATAGAAGCCGTTTTCAAAGCCTTCGACCTTGACGTCGCGGCCGTCGAGCACCATCTCGGCGCCTTCTTCCAGACCCTTTTCGATCCAGCCGAGCACGCGCTCCTTATGCTTCGCCGAGACGACGGGGCCGAGCTTGCTTTCCGGATCGTAGGCCGGGCCGACCTTCAGTTCGCTCGCGTACTGCTTGATCAGGGCGACCAGCTTGTCGGCGATGGATTCCTGCGCGACAACGACGGGCAGCGCCATGCAGCGTTCACCTGCGCAGCCGAACGCGGAATTGATGATACCGCGGGCGGAACGTTCGAGCGCCGCGTCTTCGAGCACGAGGGCATGGTTCTTCGCTTCGCAAAGGCACTGGACGCGCTTGCCGTTGGCGGCGGCGGTGGCATAGACGTGCTGACCGACCTTGGTCGTGCCGACGAAGGTGATGCCGCGGATGTCGGGGTGCTTGAGGACGATGTCCGCTTCCACACGCGAGCAGGTCACGAGGTTGACAACGCCCTTCGGGAGACCAGCTTCCACCAGCAGTTCGCAAAGACGCATGGCGGTCATCGGGGTCATCGAGGCGAGCTTGAGCACGATCGTGTTGCCTGCGGCGATGCAGCAGGGCGTCATCCAGCCCATCGGGATCATGCCGGGGAAGTTGAACGGCACAATGCCGGCGAAGACGCCGACCGGCTCGTAGTACAGTGTGGTGTCGTAGCCCGAGGAGGTGTCGCGCATGGAATCGCCCATCGTCAGCGACGGCGCGCTCAGTGCAAGTTCGACCGGCTCTTTGACCTTGAGAATATCGCCCTTCGCTTCCGAGAGGACCTTGCCGTGCTCGAGCGCGCAAAGCGTCGCCAGTTCGTCCATGTGCTCCACGAGCAGCTCGCGGAATTTATACAGCACCTGCACGCGCTTCATGACGGGCGTGTTCGACCAGGCGGGGAAGGCGGCCTTCGCGGACGCGATCGCCTCTTCCACTTCCTCCTGCGTGCAGCAGGGCGTTCTCGCAATCACTTCGCCGGTGCTCGGGTTGTAAACGTCCATGTATTTTTCGGTTTTGGACGTTTTCCATTCGCCGTTTACAAAGTAGTTGAGTGGTTTGATTTCTGCCATGAGATACATCTCCTTTGAAACATAGTTTACCTTTTTATATTAAGCTATTTTGCAAAAAAAATCAATAGAAAACCAAAAAAAAGGAAAAGATCACGTTCGCCCTCGGGCGCCGTGATCTTCGGTTTTCTTTTTGTTTTCGCTTATTCCTTGCCGAGCAGCCAGGTGACCGGAACGTCCAGGATTTCCGCGATCGCAACGACTTCATAATCGTTGACAGAGCGAAGCTGTCCTTCCAGCTTGGAAAGACCGGAAGCGGTCAGTTCGATCCCCTTTACCTGCAGCTGCGCCAACAGGTCGACCTGCTTCATGCCGAGTTCTTTTCTCCTTGCTTCGATTTTTGCGCCAACGATATTGCGGTTCCCCAATGCCTGTTTTCTGATACGCATAATTCTTTATCTCCGTTCAGCTTATTTTCTCCATCAGAATCATAAAGGGATCGTGCAGATATTTCGCTATTTGTCTAAAAATATTATATCATACCGCCGTTTTTTTGTCAACAACTATCATTTTGCTGTTTTGGAAAGAAGAATGCGCAAAGGGCGGGAAAACAAAAATGCCCGATTTATTTTTGCAAAATGGCTTTTCTTTCCGGCGCAAAGCGAGTATAATGGGAAGTACGAGAAAAACGTGCGTTCCCGCACGATTAGGAGGGATCCTCTTGGGCAACACGCTGAAAGAACGCAATCTCACCATGCTGATGGACTTCTATGAGCTGTCCATGGCGAACGGCTATTTTGAAAACGGCATGCGCGACAAGGTCGCGTGGTTCGATATGTTTTTCCGTCAGGTACCGGACAACGGCGGTTTCGCGATCATGGCGGGCATCCGGCAGCTGATCGACTACTTCGAAAACCTGTCGTTTACCGAAGCGGACCTCGCGCTGCTGAAGAAAAAGCACATGAGCGACGACTTTCTCAATTATCTGCGCCACTTCTCCTTCGAATGCGACGTGTGGGCGATCCCGGAGGGCACGCCGATCTTTCCGGGCGAGCCGATCGTGACGGTCCGCGGTCCGGTGATTCAGGCGCAGCTCGTTGAAACGATGGTGCTTTTGACGATCAACCACCAGAGCCTGATCGCGACAAAGGCGAACCGGATCAAACGCGCGGCGGACGGCCGCACCGTGATGGAGTTCGGTTCCCGGCGCGCGCAGGGCTACGACGGCGCGATCTACGGCGCGCGCGCGGCCTATATCGGCGGCGTCGATGCGACGGCCTGCACGCAGACCGAGCGCGACTATTTCGTCCCCGCGGTCGGCACGATGGCGCACAGTTGGGTGCAGCTGTTCGGCGACGAGCTGGAGGCGTTCTGCACCTATGCCAGACAGTACCCCGACGCCTGCACGCTGCTCGTCGATACCTATAACGTGCTGAAGTCCGGCGTCCCGAACGCGATCGAAGCGTTCCGCCGCGAGGTGCTGCCGCGCGGCTTCCGCCCGGCGGGCATCCGCATCGACTCCGGCGACATCACCTATCTTTCCAAAAAGGCGCGCAAGATGCTCGACGAAGCGGGCTTCCCCGACTGCAAGATCGTAGCGAGCAACTCGCTTGACGAGATCATCATCCGCGATATGCTGATCCAGGGCGCGCAGATCGACTCCTTCGGCGTCGGCGAGCGGCTGATCACGGCGGCGTCCGCGCCGGTGTTCGGCGGCGTATATAAGATCGTCGCGGTGGAAGAGGACGGCGTCCCCGTGCCGCGGATCAAGCTGAGCGAAAACGTGACGAAGATCACCACGCCCTGCGCCAAGAAGGTCTATCGTCTGTTTGACAACGAAACGCACAAGGCGATCGCGGACGTGATCACGCTCTTTGACGAGACGATCGACGAGTCCAAGCCCTATGAGCTGTTCGATCCGGTCTATACATGGAAGCGCAAGGTTGTCGAAAACTATACGGCAAAGCCCTTGATGATCCGGATGTTCGACGCCGGCAGAAAAGTCTATCAGATCCCCGAAATCGCCGAAAGCCGGCAGTACTGCTTTGAACAGGTGGAAACGCTGTGGGACGAAGTCAAGCGTTTTGAAAACCCGCACAAGTACTATGTGGACCTTTCGCAGAAGCTTTGGGACGAAAAGACCCGCCTGCTGGACGAGTATTCCCATAAGGGTCAATGAGACGCATCGACTTTTCGATCGACGCGCGGTTTGACGGCAAAAAGCTGTACAGCTTTCTCAAGGGAGAAGCGAAACTGTCAAGCAAGCTGATCCGCTCGCTCAAGCAAAGCGAAGACGGGCTTCTGATCAACGGTGTGCACGCGCGGACGGTCGATCTGCTGCACACGGGAGACGTGGTGTCGGTCACGATCCCGGACGACGCGCATCCGGCAAATCCCGGGCTGTCTTTGCCGGAGATCCTCTGGGCGGACGACGATCTGCTCGTGGTCAACAAGCCGGCGCTGATGCCGATCCATGAATCGCACAACCATCAGGGCGACACGCTGCAAAACTGTGTGGCGCTCTGGCTGCAGCAGCAGGGCAAAGCGGGCGCGTTCCGCGCGGTCGGCAGGCTCGACAAAGGCACGAGCGGCGCCGTGATCTGCGCGCTGAACCCGCACGCGGCGGCGCGGCTGTCCGGCAAGCCGGAGAAGACCTATCTCGCCGTCGCAACAAAGCCGTTCGAAGGCAGCGGAACGATCGACGCGCCGATCTGGCGCCCCGACCCGATGAAAACGCTGCGCACGGTCGACCCGCGCGGAGACGCCGCCGTGACCCATTGGACGGCGCTTGGCACAGACGGGCAGAATACGCTTTTGGAGATCCGGCTAGAGACCGGACGCACCCATCAGATCCGGGTGCACTTTGCGTCTCTCGGCGCGCCGCTTTTAGGCGACACGATGTACGGTACCCCGGACGAACGGCTGGGACATCAGGCGCTGCACTGCGCCAGTGTCCGGTTCCGCCACCCGGTCACGGGACGCGAGATCTTCTGTGAAGCGCCGCTGCCGCCGGAGCTGCGGCCGATCGTGGACGCCTTGCGCCTTGACAAGACACAAACAAAGGAGTATAATGGAAACGCAGACCAAACAGGAAAGGGGGAACCGGTACCATGACGGTCGACGAACTGGTTCAGAAGCTGCCATCCAACGTCTTTTTTGATTTCATCAAAGCGCATTATCAGGACTTTTTTGATTTCTTTGGCAAGGTGCTCAAGATCTTCAATATCGACACGAGCAAGTACATCAAAGAGGACTGAGTCAAGCAAAAAGATAAACGCTGCCGTATGGATACGAGCAGCGTTTTTTCTTTGTATTCTGACGGGAAGGATCAGTCTTCGGTTTCCTTTGCGGGTTCCTCCGGCAGCGCCTCTTCCGGTTCGGCTTCGGGTTCCGCCTCAGCTTCGGCTTCCGGCTCGGGCTGCGCGGGAATCGTGTTGTACGGATGCGTCGGCACGTCGTCGATCGTTTCCACCATAAAGGACTGCGGCGCTTCGGGCTGTTCGTCCGGAAACTCCTTGACGACCTGCGGCTTTCTGCGGCCGTATTCGATCCGCTGCGCGTCGGCGATCTCCTGCAGCAGACGCAGTGCTTCGCCCAGACCGAGCAGAATCAGCGCGATCAGCACAGACGCCGCGACGGCGCCCATGAAGATCGGGAAGCTCATCTCTTCGTGGAAATTCGCGACAGAAAAGCCGATGATGATCCCGGCAGCGACGACGATCAGCGCCGCAACGTTGAGCACCTTGGCAAAGCCGTTGCGCGTCGGCATCCCGACGCCGCTTGACGCGTCGATCAGCGCTTCGTATTCTTCATCCGTCACAACGACGGGCGCGGCCTTTTTGCCCTTCTTTTGCGGCGAAAGGCCCCACTTCTTCAAATCGGCGTCTTTTTTTCTGTAATACTCCTCGCGCTGCTGCTTTTTCAGCTCCGCGATCTTGGCTTCCACTTTATCCAGCATGGCATGATCTCCCTTTCCATCGCTATTGTCATTTTATTCTATCACATTTTTTTCAACAGTTCAAGCTTTCCGCAAAAAAAGACACTCTGCCTCTTTCGTGGGGTAAGCCTTCGCCTTTATTTCTTTCCGTCCCGCGCCTGTGCACTGCGCACTGTGCGCCGTGCACTATATGCCGCTACCAGTATTTGGCCCCTTCTCAAATCGGTTTATCCGTGTTATACTCAGAACCGTGAGATCTCACCATCCCTTCGGGTCCCCCGAAAAAGGAGGTGACACATGAAACGGTTTCTTTCTTTGCTCCTTGTGTGCCTACTGCTTCTGAGCACGGCGACTCTGCCCGCGTTCGCCGCGGCCGACAGCCCCGCCGCGGCGAAGGTAAAGACCGGCGGCGCCAACCTCAACGTGCGCGCCGGCGCATCGACCGGCAAGGCAGTCATATCAAAGCTGGCGGACGGCACATGGGTCACGCTGCTCGAAAAGAGCGGCGACTGGTGGAAGGTGCGCTACAACGAAACGCAGACGGGCTACTGCCACGCCGCATATCTCGCGGTCCGCGCGTCGTCCTATCACACCACAGTCAGCACGACCGCGCTCAACGTCCGCAAAGGCGCGGGCACGAGCTACGCCGTCAAGACGCAGCTGCAGCGCGGCGACGCCGTTTCGGTACTGTCTGAAGCGGACGGCTGGAGCCACGTTCTGTATCGCGGCGTCTCGCTCGGCTATGTCGCGTCGCGCTATCTCGCGTCCCACGCGGTCGCGTTTGACGTACCGCGCTATTTGCAGACAGACGCGCGCTGGAAGAACGTCGCGATCGGCACAGACGGCGGTACGATCGGCTCGATCGGCTGCACGACGACCTGCCTTGCGATGATGGAATCGTTCCGCACCGGCAAAACCGTCACGCCGCGTGATATGGCGGCAAAGCTGCGCTATCAGGCAAACGGCACGCTGTACTGGCCCGCGGGCTACGACACGGCGCTCGCCGAAGCCGACGTGCTGCGGCAGATCCTCGACGTGCTGCAAACCGGCAAGCCGGTCATCTTCGGCAGCAAGAAACAAAGCGGCACCCAGCACTGGTGCATCGTGACCGGGTGGCGCGGCGGCGCTCTGACCGACGAAGCGTTCACGGTCAACGACCCCGCTTCGTCGAGCCGCACGACCCTCGCGGCCTTCCGCGCTCTGTATCCGACGCCGTATAAGCTGGCGTGGTACGCATGAAAAAAGCCGCCCGCATATGATGCGCCGCAGGCGCCACAAAAAAAGGCTCCCCCGCAAGCGGGGGAGCTGTCTTTGTGCGCAGCGCAAAGACTGAGGGGGTCCGGCGGCTTTTTAGCTGTTAGCGTCCAAACGCACAACCGCTCCCCTTGCGGAGAGCGGCTGTGTTGGAGAGGAAAAGAAAATGAAAACAACTGGCAAGTGTTACCTTGCCGAGAGGATGTCTTGACTCAGCGGCAGCATATTGTAAACCGTGTTGTCGCGCGAAACCATGCTGACCGGGATCTCCGGCACAAGCAGGTGCAGCGCCGACACGAAGCTGGTGCTGTCTTCGCCCGGGAAGCCCGTGACGATCAGCGCCGGTTTTTGCTTTGCCATATGGGCGGCGACGGTGAGCACCGGGTCGTCGCTGAAATAGATCGCCATTTCTCCGCCCGCGTCCTTCGCGAGGGAAAAGAGTTTTTCGAGCGTGGCGGGTTCGTTTTTGCTGAAGCTGGTGGAGATCGGGAGCACGGAAATCACTTCCAGCGCGGCGTCGTTCTTTTCGGCAAGAATACGCCCGGCTTCAACCAGCTGGCTGGATGCTGCCTGCGGAGTGACGCAGACAAGAACGGTGGTTTGCTTTTTCATGACTGCACCTCCTTAGTACGATTATATGATACAGTGAACACCTAAAATCATCCTAAAACAGTTGAAACAAAACTTTAAATGTTTGATTAAGAACAGATTGTGAAATTTTGACTTTTTTGTTGACAGCGCCGCACAATTCCGTTATGATTAAGAAAACAAGATCCGATTGGAGGTATTCTTATGAAAGTCTTTATGATCGGCGGCACCGGTCTGCTCGGCTGCGAAGCGGCAACCGAACTGATCAAACGCGGCCACTCCGTCACATCCGTCGCCCTGCCCCCGCTGCCCGAAGGCGCGCCCATTCCGGAAGAGATGGAGATCCTCTTCGGCGACATCAACAAGAAGAGCGATGAAGAGATCGAAGCGCTGCTCAAGGGCTGCGATTGCTTTATCTTCGCCGCCGGCGTTGACGAGCGCGTCGAGTTCCCCGCCCCCGTTCTGGAATACTATCACAAGTACAACATCGCGCCGCTCGAGCGGATTCTGCCGCTTTGCAAAAAGGCGGGCGTCAAGCGTGCCGTCGTCCTCGGCTCCTACTTCGCGTACCTTTCGAAACTGCGCCCGGACATGAAGCTGACCGAAAAGAACAAGTACTTCAAGTCCCGCATCATGCAGGAAGAAGTCTGCCAGTCGTTCGCCGATGATACGTTCGGCGTCGCCGTCCTCGAGCTGCCGTACATCTTCGGCACCCAGCCGGGCAGGAAGCCGGTGTGGACCGTGTTGATCGAGCAGATCGGCGTGATGGACAAATGGCCGTTCACGATGTACCCGAAGGGCGGTACCGCGATGCTGACCTGCCGTCAGGTCGGTCAGGCGATCGCCGGCGCGGCCGAGCGCAACAAGGGCGGCTTTGAGGCGATTCCGATCGGTATGTACAACATGAAATGGACCGAGTTCCTTTCGATCGTCTATGAAGCCCGCGGCATGGGCGCCGACCGCAAGATCCTCTCCGTCCCGCCGTTCGCGATGAAGATGGGCATGATCAAGGTCGCCGCCGACTACAAAAAGCGCAAGATCGACTCCGGTATGGATCCGTTCAACCTGCCCGACATTATGGACCTCGATTTGTTCATCAACGACACATACTGCCGCGCCCTTGGCGTTCAGGACGACGATATCCGCGAAGCGATCGCGGACTCCATCCGCGTCTCGGAAGCGGCGTTCAGCGGCAAAGTCCAGCTGCTGGATATGAAGGGTGAATGAGTGCACAGTGCGCAATGCACAGTGCACAGTAACGCGGGCAAAAGTGCGTCACAGCGGCAACTGATCTGCCGCGGAATAAAGCTTATCTGTCAACAGAGAAGCCGCCTTTTTGGCGGCTTCTTTTCCATGTTTGCAACAAGTTGTTTACAGTCCGTGCGGCATTGCGTCTTTGGAGGGACGCGGGCACATGTTTTTCTCGTTGCACGGTTGTTCGGCGCGGCTGTGCACTGTGCACTACTACGCTTTCGGGAACGCGACTTCCGCGGTGAACAGGTCGCCGCTGATCGACAGCCGCAATTCGGCTCCCTGCAGGCGGCAGAGATTGTCCGCTATCGAAAGGCCGAGGCCGCTGCCCTCGGTGGAGCGCGATTCGTCGGCGCGCACAAAGCGCTCGAGCAGCTCTTCCACCGGAATGTTCAGCTGCGTCTGCGACACGTTGCGCAAGGTGAGCACGCCGCAGCCTTCGGTTTCGGTCAGGTCCAGATAGACCCGCGTACCGGGCATGGCGTATTTTTTCACGTTGCTCATCAGGTTGTCGAGGACGCGGTAGCTCAGCTTGCTGTCGGCGCGGATAAGCACGTCGCTGTCCGCCGCATAGATCAGATCGAGGTTTCTCTCTTCGAACGCGTCGGCGTACTCCCCGACGATTTGGTTCGTCAGTTCGCCGAGCGACATATCCACAAGGTCAACCCGGATCGCGCCGGACGACGCCTTGCTCGCTTCCACGAGATCTTCGATCAGCTTCTTGAGCCGTGCGCTTTTTTCTCCGAGAACGGCGATATACTGCTGCGCCGTTTCGTCGGGAATGTGGCAGCGCGACAGGAGATCGACATAGTTGATGATGCTCGTCAGCGGCGTCTTGAGGTCGTGCGAGACGTTCGTGATCAGTTCGGTGCGCATCCGCTCGTCCTTGAGCGCGTTGTTGACCGCGATCTGCAATCCGCGCTGCAGTTCCATCACGTCGTCGGCAAAGACCTTGACCGGTTTCGGCATCCGCGTCGTGTCGATCTGGACGTTCATATCGCCCTCGCGCATACTGTGCACAGCTTCGATCACCGTGCGCAGATGGAACGCATACCAGCAGATATACAGCGCGAGGAAAACGTCATAGACGAAGATCAGGAAGATCAGGAAGATCGCTGCGCCGAACGACTGATTCCCCGCGAGGATCACGATCAAAAGGCCAAGAATAAAGTTCGGCAAAAAGCCCATCAGCAGCACGCGGCGCAGGATATCGTTGAGCAGATCGCGCACGACCTGCGGCTTTGCGGCGCGGGCGGCCTTGATCTTTTCCACAAGGACCTTGCCCTTTTTGAAGAGCCAGACGATGAAGAAATTTTTCAGCAGTGTGCCGTTTTTGATATGGCGCGTGAGATACAGCAGCCAGTCGAGCAACAGTGCCGCGATCGCCGCCGCACAGCCGCCGACCCCGATCATCATCAGCAGTTGGGCGCCCGCGCCATTATCCGAGAAGTATTCGAGGACCGCGAAGGCGATGCCGCCGAAGCCAACCGACGCGCCGAGGTTCAAAATCGTGCGCAGGAGGGTGAAAATCTTGTCGGCACGCATCATGTGCAGTTCGTCGTCGCTGTGTCTGCGGCCGGCGCGGATGATCAGATAAACCATGCAGACAAGGATACCGAGCAGGCACAGCAGATCGACTTTCAGCGTCGTTTTCAGCACTTCTTCCACATGTAAATATGCGGCCAGGTGATTCTGGAACGGATCTGTTTTTGTCTGCCTTTCATCGTAAGAGACATACATGGTCGCGTTCACTTCGCCGGATTCCAAGAACCATGTCATGTTCTGACGCAGGAACGGGTTATCGCTGATGTCTTCCGTCGCCTTGACGGAAGCGCTCCAATTACCGGTCATCAGGTCGATTTTGTAATTCCATGTGCTGTTGGTAAAGGAACGCAGCGTTTTAGCGTCCGCTTGTTTCCCGTCGAGATCAGCGACGTTGGAAGCGATCCTGCCCGTGTCAGTATTCACAACCGCAAACGTCATATTCTTGTAAGCTTCTGCTGCCTGACGTGCATCCGCATACGCTGTTTTGAACGATTCGTAAGAAGCGAAAGCCGTCTGATAGTTTGTGCGGCTGTTTTGATTCCGTGCGTCAAGCATACGCTCGTTGACCGAAAGGGCATAGTAGCCGTCATAAACATTGTTGCCGTCCACATGGCGGCAGTGGCAAAGCTCCACCAGAATCTCGTCGTTTCCCAGTTGACTGTACAGTTCTTCCGGCTGCTCGTTTCTGCTCTGATACGCGGAGTCGGACAAAAACGTCTGCGGATTCGTCACGTCCTCCATGACGGTCGCTGCGTAAACGTCGTCGCCGTCCTCGTCGCGGTAGAAATCTTCGCCATAGAAGTCGCCGCTGTTAAAGCCGTAGATCTGGTCTTCGTACTCATAATCGCCATCGTCAGTCGGGACGCCTTCAAAGAGACCCGTCCCGTCAACAATCAGCATATTCTGCACATAGTGCTGCTCATGGTCAGATAGCTTGCGCATCTTCACAAGATTTTCCATCATATAGCTGAAGATCGCCGCCGGAGAACCGTTGCCGCTTTCGCCCGCGCAGTTTTTGAGGATAGTTTTACGCTGCGACGCAGACAAGTCGTCGCTTCTTGCCGCTTTGTACTGCTGCATATAAGCTTTGTACGCGTCTTTGCTGCCGTCGCCGAAAAGCGCGTATTCCAGCGCGCATCTTTGCAGATTCTGATTTTCGTTGGCGAAGCTTTGCATTTTTGTCACTTCGCTGTGTTTCACGCCGCGCAGAAAGTCATGTACATAAACACCCGCGCCGTCGATGTCCCGCTCCAGATTTACCGCTTGTTTCAGTGTGTACATGCTCGCGAACGCCGCGAGCAAAACCGCCAGCAGAAAGGCGATCGTTTTTGTGACCCAGGTACGGTCAAATTTTCTCGATTTTGTATCCAATGCCCCACACCACCTTCAAGTATTTCGGATTGCGTGAATCGATCTCGATCTTCTCACGGATGCGCCGGATGTGAACCGTGACGGTCTTGTCGGACGCAAAGGCGTTTTCGTTCCAGACGTTTTCATAGATCTGCGTGCTGGAAAGCGTCTTGCCCATGTTGATCATCAGGTATTCCACGATCTTGTACTCCGTCGCGGTGAGGCGAACCTCTTCGCCGTCAACGGTCACGCGGTGCGCTTCGGTGTCGAGCGACAGCCCGCCCGTCGTCAGCACGCCCTGCTTTTCGACCAGGTTGCCGAACGAGACGTAGCGGCGGATCTGCGATTTCACCCGCGCGATCAGCTCGAGCGGTGAGAACGGCTTCGTCACATAATCGTCCGCGCCGAAGCCCAGCCCGGCAATTTTGTCGGTGTCTTCGCTCTTGGCGGACAGAAAGATGATCGGCACGTTGCTCTCTTTGCGGATCTCCACGGTCGCGCGGATCCCGTCCATCTCCGGCATCATGATATCCATGATGATGCAGTGCAGCGTCTCGCTTTTCGCGAGAGCAACCGCCTCTTTGCCGTTGTAGGCGCGGACCACCTCGTAGCCCTCGCTTTGCAGATAGATCGCCGCGGCGTCCACGATCGCCTTGTCGTCGTCGCACACCAGTACTCGATACATGAAACACACTCCTTCTGAGAATCGATTCGTCGGGACTGCCGGTTGGGAACGCAGTCCTCTCCCGAATCCATGAATAGCTTACAGCCGAATATTTACAACTCTTGCCATGAAATTATAACAGATTTCTTACAATTCGAAAAGAGGTTTTTCGCATTCTCTTGCATATCCGGCGAAAATCTGATAAAATACCGGTATCAAGCCCCGGAGGTGTCACCCATGACCGAACGCCCCGCCCTCTCCGATTACAACCAGTTGCTCTCGTTCGAAGAGCGCGTGTTCCACGTCCGCTTTCGCCAGAAGGTGCCGAAGCTGTACCGCGACCCGGCGGTCTGCGTTGACCGGCACCGCGTGATCCGCGAAAACGGCAAAATCGTCGCCGCCATCGCCGCGTGGCCGGGCGTTCTGCAAACGCCGGCGGGGACTCTTTCCGCCGTCGGGATCGGCTCGGTCGCGGTTGACAGCTCGTGCCGCGGGAAGGGCTATATGCGCGAGATGATGGAGGACTGCGACGCGATCGCCGCGCAGCAGGGCGCCGCCCTCGGCTTTCTCAGCGGTTACCGGCAGCGGTACGCCTACTACGGCTATACGCCCGCGGGGGTCCAGTATCTCTATGAGATCCGCAACTATCTGATCACCCGCGCGCAGCCGAAACAGGCCCTCACGTTCTCTCCGCTCAAGGACGACCTCGACTCCGTCCCCGCGCTCGCGGCGCTCCACCGCGGGCAGGACGCGTACTGGTTGCGGAAAGAGGAAGACTTCTTTATGACGACGACCATGTGGCGCTGCCGCGCCTACACCGTCCGCGACGAAAACGGCGCCGTCTGCGGCTACATCGTCACAGAGCGTTTTCGCGGCGAGATCGGCGAAATGGTGCTGCGCGACGACGTTTGTGCCGAAGACTGTCTCGTGCTCTTCGCCCGCTATAAAAAATGGCCGCGCCTGCGCGTAACGCTGCAGGAGCCGCAATATGCCCTGCGCGCGCAACTGGCGTCCTTCGCCGAGCACCCGGCGATCAGCGCGCCGGCGATGTTCAAGGTCTTCGATTTCCCGAAGGTGATCGAAACACTCGGCAGCTGGAAGGCGCAGCGGGTCGCACTGCCGGAGGGCTCCGTTGTGCTCGATATCGACGGAGAGAAGCTGCGCGTCACGGTCAAAGACAGCCGCGTGACTGCCGAACCGACAAGCGACAACGCCGACCTTTGCTTCACCAAGGAAGCGGCGGCTTCCGCCCTGCTCTCCCCCTTCGCCGCGCCGCAAAGTCACCCGCTGTTCGCGGCGTGGTCGCCGCTGTGTCCGCTGTCTTTGCCGCACTGCGACAACATTTAATTCAGCTGTTAGCAGTTAGCTGTTAGCCGTTAGCCACTAACCACTAGTCACTATCAAATAAAAAACGCCCAAACGGGCGTTTTTTTGTTTGATCTGTTTTAACCGGCAAGCGCTTCGAGCCACGACAGATTCAGATAACCGTAGTTGCTCGGGATCTGGAACAGAGAATCGGGCACGTCGCTCGTCAGCTTGGAAATGTAGGTGGAATCGACGTTGCCTTCTTTATCGACGGAGTCCATACGGACCAGCGTGTCGCCGTTGAAGTAGTAGCGCATCTCGCCCTGATCGTCCTTGATCGTTTCGCAGTTGAGCGTCTGGTCGCCGATCTTCACAGTCGAGGTTTCGACCTTGCTCGTGTCGATCTCCTTCGCGAAGTTCGACATCATCGAGCTCATGTCAAAGTCGTCGCCCATCATGTCTTCCGGCAGCTTGGTGTACTTTTTGAAGTCGTCGATGATCAGATAGGTCGTCTTATCCTTGGCGAGATAGAGCATCTTGCACTTATAGTTCTGGATCTTCGTATCGACCACATAGTTGCCGTTTTTCGACGCGAAGGTGATCGGCGAATCGCCGAGCTCGGGGTCGCTCGTCTTGAATTCCATCAGGTAGGTGCCGTTTTTGAACATCTCCTGATACTTCGTGATGCGGTAGGTCTTCGGCGCGGAAGTTGTCGGCGCGGTCGTTCCCGCCTGCTCCTGATAGCCCGGAATGGCGCTTGACGCCTGCGTCGCCGGCTGCTGCGTCGCACCCTGCGAGGTCTGCGCGTTGCCGCCCTGGTTGTTCTGGGTGTTGCCGTTCGTCGGCTGGGCGTTGGACTGTCCGTTGTTCTGTGTCGTGTTTTCCGCGCTCGGCTGCGCAACGTCCGTCACGTCGGAGTTCGCCGGCTGCACAGGCTGCGTCGGCTGACCGGGCACCACTTCGGCGCTGCCGGTGAAGGCGTTGACATCGACCGAATCCGCAATATGTTCGCCGGTGTAATCCGTCGGCAGGTCGGTGATGTCGACCTGATCGTTGATCTGACCGACCTTTTCGCCGATCTCGCCGTTTTCCTTGATCTCAGCGGCATAGATGTTGCCCTGCTCGTCGGTCACGGCGGCGAATGTCGTGCCCTCTTCGTTGACGACGGCGAGATAGGAGCTGCCCTGATTATCGGTCACATAGGCCTGCGTGTTGATCTCGGGCTTTTTGCTGTGGAACAGGAAGAACCAGACCGATACGCCGCCGATCACGATCACGGCAAGCAAACCGAGCAAAACGCCCCGGATAATCTTTTTCATACGCGGATGCCTCCTAAAAGTGGAATCTTTCCCATAATCTTGTGTCTCATTCTACAACAAAACTATGCATAATAGTGTACCAAAGTGTAAAGCTTGTGTAAACTCACGCCTGCAGCAGCCGGTCGATCACGCCCTGCAGCGCGTCGGTGTCGGCCAGTTCAATCGCGCCCTTATCTGCGAGCGCAGGCGTTTTCGGGTCGATCGGCAGAGAAGCAAGCACCTCGGTGCCGAGAGACGCAGCAGCTTCTTTTGCCGTGCTTTCGCCGAAGATGCGGTGCTGTTTGCCGCAGTACGGGCAGGTAAAGACGCTCATGTTCTCAATGATGCCGACCACGGGAACATGCATCATGTCCGCCATATGGACCGCCTTTTTCACGATCAGGCCGACGAGGTCCTGCGGCGTCGTGACGACGATCACGCCGTCCGGCTTGAGGCTTTGGAACACCGTCAGCGGCACGTCGCCCGTACCCGGCGGCAGATCGACGAACATATAGTCCACGTCGCCCCACGCGACCTCGGTGAAGAACTGCTGAATGGCGCCGCTGATCACGGGGCCGCGCCACACGACCGGCGCATCCTCCTCTTCAAGCAGGAGGTTGATCGACATCACGCGGATGCCGGTGCTCGTTTCCACGGGAATCAGTCCCGCCGCGTCCGCTTCGGCGCGGGTATGGATCCCGAACATCTTCGGGATCGATGGGCCGGTGATATCCGCGTCGAGCACGGCGGTCTGTTTGCCGCGCTGCTGCATCGCCGAGGCGAGCATACAGGTGACAGAGGATTTGCCGACGCCGCCCTTGCCGGAAACGACGGCATAGATCTTGCCGATATGGCTGAACTCGTTCGGTTTCAGCGATAAGTCGCGATCCTTGCAGTCCGCGCTGCAGGACGAGCAGTCACCGTTACAGGCGCTCATAAAAACACAACCTTTCGTGGATATAGAATCACTATAAAAGTAATAATATAATTCTACCTTAAACCCGGCGTTTTTGCAATTCTTTTTTTGAGAAAAAATGGGATCCGGCGCAAAAAAGTGCACCGCGGCGGCACAAAGGGCAGCATCTCCGCATACAATACAGTAAAAAGGAGGGGTCGCTATGCAGTGCTGTACCGTCACACAGCTGCGGGACAAGGAAGTGATCAGCACCAAAAACGGCTGCCGGGTCGGCTATGTGACCGACGTGGAGATCAACCGGAAGGAGGGAAAGCTGTGCGCCCTGCTGATCGAGCAAAGCCGTCCGAAGGGCGCGCTGTTCGCGAAGCCCGAACCGCTGCGCATCCCGTGGGAGGACATCGAGATCATCGGCGACGACACGATCCTCGTCCGCTTTGCACCGCCGGCTCCCCCGCCCGCGCCGCCGAAGCCGGGGCTGTTTTCGTTTTGAGTGCGGGAGGGGCGCAGCCCATCCAAAAGAACGCAGAAAAAACAGAGCGCAGGTTGTTCCTGCGCTCTGCTTTCTTATAAAAGTGTTTTGTTTTTCTTTTCGCTCTTCGCGAAATGCGACAGCCCTACTCGGTTCGAAGGGCTTCGACCGGGTCCTTCTTCGCCGCCATCGACGACGGGATCAGACCGGAGATGAACGTCAGGAACACGCTGATGATCACCAGGATCACGCCGC
>JAFYDS010000198.1 GCA_017544665.1 Clostridia bacterium
AACAAAGACCGCTGCTGCGGCGCGGCAGCTGCGCGGACTGATCGACAGGCTTTCCCGCGAGCGGGTGCAAAGCGAATGCACCGGACTGCTCTGCGGAGAAAACGTGAGAAATGTCCTGCTGTGCTATCCCGACGTGCTCTCGCAAGTGTTCCCGTTTTTGGAAACGATGAAAGGCTTTGTGCAGTATAATGAGCACCATTGCTATGATCTGCTCGGACACACGGCGTGTGTGACCGCGGCCATCGCGCCCGTGCTCCGGCTACGGCTGGCCGCGCTGCTGCACGACTGTGAAAAACCGGCGTGCTTTACCCGTGACGATGCGGGCGTCGGCCATTTTTACGGCCACGCGCCGCGCGGTGCAAAGACGGCGGAAGCGATCCTGCGCGAACTGAAGTACGACAACGCTACGATCGCGCGCGTGCCGCTGCTTGTCAAATGGCACGACGCGCCGATCGAAGAGAGTGAGCGCATGATCAAACGCCGGCTCAATCAGATCGGCGAAGAAGCGTTGCGTGATCTGATCGCCCTGCAGCGTGCGGACACGCTGGGCCTTGACCCGCTGTATCACGAACGTCTGGCGCATTTTGATACGCTGGAAACGATTCTCAATGAAGTGCTCAAAAAGGACGCCTGCTTCTCAGTGAATAAGCTGGCTTTGAACGGCAGCGACCTGCATCAGCTCGGACTGCAGGGCAGAGAGATCGGACAGATGCAGCGCCGTCTGGTTGACGCCGTGATCGACGAGGAAGTGGAAAATGAGAGAACGGCGCTTGAGGCGTTTGTTAAGGGATTAAGGAATTGATATAACCGCATAGATAAAAGCGCCCTTGGGGGCGCTTTTTTGCGTAAGTATTATAGATTTAGCGATATTTTTCAATCAGATAATCCATTGCGGCAAGGTATCCGTTCAGGCCTTGACCGATGATCCGCTTTTCTGCGTATAGTCCGACGTAGGAGATCTGACGGAAGGGTTCGCGCTCATTGACGTCCGAGATGTGGACTTCCACACAGGGGATACCGACCGCCTTGAGCGCGTCGAGCAGGGCGATGCTTGTGTGCGTATAAGCCCCTGGGTTGAACACGATGCCATCGGCGTTGTCGTAGGCTTCCTGAATCCAGTCAACCAGCACACCTTCGTGGTTCGATTGTTTGCACTCGACCGTGACGCCCGCTTCTTCCGCATGCGCACAGATCAGGTCACACAGACCGCCGTAGCTTGTTTTGCCGTAAATTTCCGGCTCGCGCAGACCGAGCAGATTGAGATTCGGTCCGTTGAGAATCAGGAGATGCATGTAATCACCCATTCCGTTGTGATTTGCGGATCGTCGTCCACGTCAATGATGTAATCCGCAAAGGTTTCATAAATTGATTTTCTCTCTTCATATAGCTTTCGTACGGCTTCTGCGTCTTTGGAGAGCGGTCTGCCGTCCCGCGCCAACTGACTGAGGTCTTTTCTGAGATAGATCATGACGCCGTTTTGCTGCAGCGCGGCGCGGTTTTCTTCGCGCAGGACGCTGCCGCCGCCGGTAGCGATCACGGCGGAAAGCTGTTTTCCCGCTTCTTTGACCGCCGCTGTCTCCATATCGCGGAAAGCGGTCTCTCCCTGTGACGCAAAGATCGCAGGGATCGTCGTTCCGGCGGACGCTTCCACCATTGCGTCGGTGTCGCAAAAGGCTTTGCCCGCCGCTTGCGACAGCAGTTTGCCGACCGTCGTTTTCCCACAGCCGGGCATCCCGATCAGAATCAGATTGCGCCGCTGCTGTTCGATCGCCGCGATCGTTGTTTCGATCAGGCTGTCGGGCAGGTCTTTTCCGGTAAACAGTCTTGCGGCGGGGAGCGCCTGCGCGACGAGCATCGCAAGCCCGTTGCCGCAAACGACGCCTTTTTCTTTTGCCTGCCGCAGTAAGGCGGTCTCCATCGGGTTATAGATGAGGTCGAGCACCGCTTCGAGCCGGTTGAAACCGTCGAGCGACACAGGAGACTGCAGGTTGTGCGGATACATCCCGACCGGCGTCGCGTTGACAAGGATCTCTGCGTCAAAGTGGCGCGAGAGATTATCGTAATTGTCCTCTCCTTTGCGGCTGATGACGACGACTGCTTTTGCGCCCTGATCTTTTGCGACGACCTGTACGGTCTGCGACGCGCCGCCGGACCCGAGCACGACGACCTTTTTTCCCGCGAACGATACGCCGCAGCGCTTTGCAAGATAGGAAAACCCGAACCAGTCTGTGTTGTCGCCAAAGAGCGTGCCGTCCTTCCGCCGCAAAACTGTATTCACTGCGCCGATGCGCTTTGCCTTTTCCGAAAGCGTGTCACAGGCGCGGAACGCGGCGAATTTATAGGGGATCGTCACGTTAAAGCCATCGATCGAACGGTCCGCGAAAAAGGCGGGCAGCTCGTTTTCTTCACGGCAGTACAGCGCGTAGGGGTAGTCGCCGAAAAACGCGTGGATTTCCGGCGAAAGGGAATGGGCGAGCGAGCGCCCCAATAGACCGAACTGCATACTCATTCCTCTGTATAGGTGCCGAGATAGGTGAAGGTTTCGCCGTTTCTCTCCAGCCGGGCGATCAGCGCGCGCAGACCGGGCGAATAGACGGGCGCTTCGATGTCGAAATAGAACAGAAACTCAAAGTCGCTGCCGGGAATCGGGCGGCTTTCGAGCTTCGTCAGGTTCAGGCCGAGCGACGCGAACCGCGCAATCGCGTGATAGAGCGCGCCGGGTTTATGGGCGAGGGTCAACAGGATCGACGTCTTTTTCGCGCCGGGATAGATCTCTGGCGTCTTGGAAATACAGATGAACCGCGTGTAGTTGTTCTGGTTGTTCTGAACATCCGACGCGAGCACTTCAAGGTCATACAGCGCCGCGCAGTCGCCGGAGCCGATCGCCGCGATATCCGTCCGTCCGGACGCCGCAACGAGCTTGGCGGCTTCTGCGGTGTTTTTGCAGACATGGGTTTTCAGGCCGGCTTTTTCGATAAAGGAGGCGCATTGCCGGAGCGCCTGCTCATGAGAATAGACCTCGCGGATTTCTGATAACACGGCGCCGCGCGGGGCGAGCAGCCGGTGCTCGATATGCAGCTTCAGCGAATGCGTGATATAGAAGTGATAGCTGCGCATTAGGTCGTAGACTTCGTTGACCGAGCCGGCGGTGCTGTTTTCGAGCGGCAGGATCCCGTAACGGCAAAGCCCGGAGTCCATCGCCTTGCAGACGTCCTTGAACGAGCCGAAATAAAGGATATCCGGATACTGGAACATCCGGTCACAGGCGTGCTGGGAATATGCGCCCTCGACGCCCTGACACGCGACGACGGCGCGAGCAGGCCGTAGCTGCGGCGTTTCTGCGGCGACTTTTTCGATCATTTCACTGATCTTGCCGGGCCGGTTGATGACCGTGTGCTGATAGGACCGGCTGACGTCGAACATCGTCTGATACAATACGCCTGTATAATCAGCAAGCTCGTCGCCTGCAAGCGCCGTCACACGGTTCAGAATGGCGCGCTCACGTTCCGGGTCGTAGATCGGCAGCCGGTTCTCTTTTTTGTATTGCGCAATCTCTTTGGAGATCGCCATCCGCTTTTGAAAGAGCGAAACGATCTGTTCGTCGATTTGCGATATATCGCTGCGGCTTTTTTGCAGATCCATAAGTGGTTCCTCCTTCGTGATGGTTACAGCAGGTTGATCAGCGCGATTGCGCAGGCGGCTTCGATACAGGGGACGGCGCGCGGCACGACGCAGGGGTCGTGGCGGCCGGGAATCGTGAGAATTGTGGCTTCGTTTGTCACTAAATCGACGCTGTGCTGCGGTTTCGCGATCGAAGGCGTCGGCTTGAACGCCGCGCGGAATACGATCGGCATCCCGGACGAAAGCCCGCCGAGACAGCCGCCGTGGTTGTTCGTTTCAGTGCGAATTGCGCCGTCTTTCAGGCTAAACGGGTCGTTGTTCTCGCTGCCGCGCAAGGTAGCGCCCGCAAAGCCGCTGCCGAATTCGATGCCTTTCACAGCGGGAACAGCAAAGACGCAGCGCGCGATCTCATTTTCGATCCCGCTGAACATCGGATCTCCGACGCCGACGGGCAGACCCAATGCGGCGCATTCGATCACGCCGCCGAGCGAATCGCCGTCGCTTTTTGCCGCGGCGATAGCTGCCTGCATATTTGCTCCTGCTTCATCGTTTAGCGTGCAAAACGGTTTATTTTTCAGTGCATTCAGCGTTGTTGTATCAATGCTGACTGGATCGAAGGGGTCGTCTTTGACGGCGCCGATTTGCGCGATATGCGCGCCGACCGTGACGCCTTTTTCACGCAGCAGCTGCATGGCGACTGCACCCGCGAACACAAGCGGGGCCGTCATCCGGCCGGAGAACTGCCCGCCGCCGCGATGATCGTATTGCCCGTTATATTTTACATACGCGGCGAAATCTGCGTGCGAGGGGCGGGGGACGGTGTGCAGCGCGTCGTAATCTTTGCTTTTGGTGTCTTTATTGTAAATAATCGCGCACAGCGGCGCACCGCAGGTGACGCCGTTTACGACGCCGCTGACGATTTCGGGGAAATCCGGTTCTTTTCTTGCCGTCGCATAAGGGGCGTTCCCCGGTGCGCGGCGGGTCATTGTTTGCGCAATCAGCGCGGTATCAAGCGTGACGCCTGCCGGTATGCCTTCGATTACAACGCCGATCGCGTCGGCGTGCGACTGGCCGAAGATCGTGATCTTGAACGATTCGCCGTAGCTATTGGACATCTGCGGCACCTCCTTGTGTGCGGTATAGATCAAAGAATGTCGGAAATGATTTGTCGATCGCCTGCGCGTTTTGAATTACGACAGGCATTTTGCTCTTTTGCGTCGCAACGGTCGCCGCCATGACGATCCGGTGGTCGTTCGCACTGTCAACTTCGCCGCCCGTGAGGAACGGCTTTCCGTGGATCTGCAGACCGTCGTCAGTCTCGCTGACGCCGCCGCCGATAGTGTTCAGCATCGCGGCTGTGGATTGCAGGCGGTTGCTTTCTTTCAGACGCAGCCGCTGCGCATTGAAAATGCGCGTTGTGCCGCTTGCCGTCGCCGCCAAAGCCGCGAGGACCGGCACAAGGTCAGGCACGGCTGCCGCGTCGATTTCCGCACCGTGAAGACCATCGAGCACAAGGCGGAAACTGCCGTCTTCATGGATAACACCAGCGCCCATGGCTGCGGCGATCTCCAAAAACGCGCGGTCACCCTGAACGGAGACTTCATTCAGGCCGCATACGGTCATCCCGCAGGCGAGGAGCGCTGCCGCGTTGGACCAGTCGCCCTCCACAGTATAGTGCCCGCCGTGCAAACCGGCAGGGGTGACGGTGAACGTCCAGTCGCTTTGTGTGATCGCTGCGCCGAACTGGTGCAGTACGTCGCATGTGATATCGATATACGGCGCGGATTCCACGGGCGGCAGCACATGGATTTCACTCGGCGCGTCCAGCGCGGACAGCGCGAGCAGCAGGCCGGTGATATACTGCGAGCTGACGTCGCCTCGAATGGTGTATTGGCCGGGCTGCAGTTTGCCGGAAACACGGATCGGGAAGCAATTGTTGACGCTGACGCCGTGTGTGCGCATCACGTCAAGCAGCGGCTTGTTCGGGCGTTCGGGCAGTTTTCCGTGCCCGTTGAAGGTTGTAGAAAGCCCAAGCGCTGCGACAACGGGCAGCAGAAACCGCAGGGTGGAGCCGCTTTCACCGCAGTCGAGCGTGACGCCGTCGTTCCATTGCCGCGGCGGAGTTACGGTCCATTCGGCGCCATGTTTATCAATTGACACGCCCAGCGCGGTCAGACAGCGCGCGGTCGCCTCGATATCGTCGCTTGTATCCGGAATCGTCAGCTCGCTCGTCGCGTTGGCCAGCGCGGCGCAGATCAGCAGCCGGTGGGCGAACGATTTCGACGCCGGCGCGCGAACCGTGCCCTGCGGACGGCAGGGGGTGAGACGTATCTTCATGAAAGCATCCTCTTACATTCGTCGATCGGCGTTGCGCGGGCATAGCAGTCGCCGATGCGCCGCGGCAAAATCAATGTAATGCTGCCGCCGGTGCACTTTTTATCCTTCGTCACTTCGTCAAACAGTTCAGCATTTAAAAACGCCGTATCAGTCGGCAAATCGTTGTTGGTCAATGCGTTTTGAATCTGCTTCAAACAGGGCGCGTCACACAGACCGTGCTGCTCCGCGAGCGCCGCGATGCGGCACATGCCGATCGCGACCGCTTTTCCGTGCGAGACGGTGAAGTTCGACTTCGCTTCGATCGCGTGGGCGAGGGTGTGTCCGAAATTGAGTAAAGCGCGCCGCCCCGTGTCGAACTCGTCCTCATCGACGACGTCACGCTTGATCGTCACGCAGCGGGTGATGATCTGGGTTAGCCGGTCTTTGATACAGCCGTCCTTGACTGTGTCGAACAGCGCTTCGTCCGCGATCACGCCGTATTTGACGACCTCCGCCATGCCGTCGGAGAAATCCTCCGGCGGGAGCGTCGACAGATAATCCGGGTCGCAAAGCACAAGATCCGGCTGGTTGAACACGCCGGCGAGGTTTTTGCCTGCTTTGAGATCGACCGCCGTTTTGCCGCCGACGGAGGAATCCACCATCGCAAGAAGGCTTGTCGGTATCTGCACGAGATGCATCCCGCGCATATACAGCGCCGCGGCAAGACCGCCGAGGTCGCCCGTAACGCCGCCGCCGAGCGCGACAAGGACGTCTTTGCGCGAAAAGCGTTCATCGGCCAGATGCTCCAGCAGTTCAAACAGAACGGTCGGGTTCTTCGACGCTTCGCCGTGCGGAAACACAAAGCGCGAACAGTTGAAGCCCGCGTTTTGCAGCAGTGTTTCGGCTTCGTCCAGATGCAATCGCGCCACGTTGTCGTCGCTGACAAGGCAGACGCGGACGCTGCCGAACAGAGAACTGATCTTTTCGGGAAGCAGTGCACGGACGCCGCTGCCGATCAGGACGTCATACTGTTTCGATGCGTTGACGGTTACAGTTTGCATAGTGTTCTCCTAATAATCAGCCTGCCTGCCGTTTGGTTTGTCTGCCGTCTTCGAGCAGCTGCCGCAGTTTTATTTCGTCGCGTTCCTGCAGTGCGTCGCGGTACTCCTGCAGATGGTCGATCAGCAGTTCGAGTTCTTTTGTCAGATTGTCGCCGTTTTCCAGAAACAGCTCTGTCCACATATCGACATTCAGCTTCGCCACACGCGTCATGTCACGGTAGCTGCCCGCGGAAAAGCCCTTTCGGACCATTGCAGTCGGGCTTTTGACATAGGCGTTTGAGACGATGTGCGCGAGCTGCGACGTGTAGGCGATGATCTCGTCGTGTTCCTCGGCGGTGGTAAACGTCAGCTTTTCGAAGCCGAGCGCCAGAAAGAACGTTTTCACCGTCTCCAATACACGGATATCGTTGACGCCGTCTGTCGTGAGGATCATCGACGCGCCTTTGAACAACGACGCACGAGCATGTGAGAAGCCCCAGAACTGTGTGCCTGCCATCGGGTGTCCGCCGAGAAAATGGAAGCCGTAATCTTTTGCGAGCTTGCACAGCGGTTCACAGACGACGCGCTTGACGCCGCAGCAGTCGATCACGATCGTGTCCGGTTTGATCTGTGAAGCGTGACTCGTCACATAGTCGACGACTGCCTGCGGATAGAGAGAAAGCAAAAGCAGATCGCAGTTTGCGAGCGCCGTGTCGTCCAGTTCGCCGTCGATCGCGCCGATGAGGGACGCGCCGAGGATGGTGCTGCGGTCGATATCGTAAGCGAGGACCGTGTGGTCTGTCTGTTCCTTGATGGCGCGGGCGAACGAGCCGCCGATCAGCCCGAGCCCGACAATGCCGATTTGCATGGTGATCCCTTCCTTATCATATGTTGCCGCGCATGACCTGCTTGATCGCTTCCGCCTCGCGGACGACCTGCGCAAACTGCGGCGGCGTCAGCGCCTGCGGACCGTCGCAGAGCGCGTGCTTCGGGTCGTTATGTACTTCGATCATCAGACCGTCCGCGCCAGCGGCGACGGCGGCAAGCGCCAGCGGCCGCACCAGCCGCGAGATACCTGCGGCGTGGCTCGGGTCGGCAATGATCGGCAGATGGGTCTTCTCTTTGAGCAGCGCGATCGCGGAGATGTCCATTGTGTTGCGCGTATAGGGTTCGAACGTGCGAATGCCGCGCTCGCAGAGCATGACCTTGCTGTTGCCGCCCGCCATAATGTATTCCGCGCTCATCAGCAGCTCTTCCATCGTAGCAGAAAGGCCGCGTTTAAGCAGGATCGGCTTGTCCGTCTTGCCGAGTTCCTTGAGCAGTTCGAAGTTTTGCATATTGCGCGCGCCGACCTGAATGACGTCGACGTTTTCAAAGAGGTCGAGGTGCCGCAGATCCATGATTTCGGTCACGATCGGCATACCCGTTTCTTTCTTGGCAGTCTCCAAAAGCCGCAAGCCTTCCGCGCCCATACCCTGGAACGCGTAGGGGGAGGTGCGGGGCTTGAACGCGCCGCCGCGCAGGAACGCCGCGCCCGCTTCTTTCACTTCCTTCGCGATCGACGTGATTTGCGCCGGCGATTCCACCGAGCAGGGACCCGCGATATACGCGAGGTTGCCGTCGCCGATCTTGTGGCCGCAGACGTCGATCACCGTGTCGTCCGGGTGGAACTTCCGGTTCGCGCTTTTATAAGGCTCCGTGATACGCGTCACCGAATCGACGATGTCGAGTCCGCTGATTAGATCCATGTCGATCCGCGACGTGTCGCCGATCAGGCCAAGCACCGTTTCATACTGTCCTTCCGACGTCTGCACGTCGATATTCATCGACCGCAGCCAGTCAACGAGATGCGACAGCTGCTGTTCATTCGTTCCTTTTTTGACGACGACTACCATAATTCAAAACCTCCAATATGTTTATAAAAAAGCCCCTGCAGCGGAAGTTCACTGCAGGGGTTTGTGTCCCGATTTCCTGTTTGACAGCGCAACTTACCGGCCCTATTAACTTTTGTTAATAAAGCTAAAGTAATAGTAAGCCCAGGCGCTGCCGTTGCGTTTCATTGTGTTGTCTCCTGTGAATTGTTTTGCACATTGTATCACTTTAAATTTCTAAAGTCAAGACTTTTTCCAAAATTCTTTTACGCGATCGGTTCAAAATCGGCAGCGCCGTGCTTGCAGAGCGGGCAGATGAAGTCGTCTGGCAGTTCGTCGCCCTCATAGACATAGCCGCAGATTTTGCACACGAAGCCTTTCTTGCCTTCGGTCTTCGGCTTCGGTTTCACGTTGTTCTGGTAATAGGTGTAGGTCATCGTCTCTTTGTCGTTGATGACGCGCGCCTCGGTGACGGCGCAGATGAACATCCCGTGCGTGCCGAGATCGACGTACTGTTCGACCTTCAGTGACATGAACGCGTTGATGAACATCGGCAAAAAGGCGAGTCCGTTGTCGGAGCGCAGCGGCGGCCAGCCCTCAAACTTGTCCTTGTTGCGGCCGCTTTGGAACCCGAAGGTCTCGAAGATGCCGAACGGCGCTTCGACCGAAAGACAGTTGACGTTCAGAATCCCGGTCTGCTTGATCACATGGTGGGAATAGTTGTCTTTGTTGATCGTGACGGCAACGCGGTTCGGCGTGCTCGTTACCTGAGAAACGGTGTTGACAATCAGCCCGTTGTCTTTTTTGCCGTCGTTGGTCGTGACGACATAGAGGCCGTAGCCGATCTTGAACAGGGCGGCGAGGTCGTTCTTGTTTGCAGTCTCGTCGCGCTGCGCGAGATAGTCCTTGCAAAGCTCGTTCGCGAGATCTTCAATCTGCTGCTTGCTTTCGTCGTTCAGCGCGGAGGTGATCTTGACAGTCGTATCGGTGAAGGTCAGGTTCTTGCAGCCGTCGAGCATCTTGTGCATCGTCTTTGCCGCCATCGGCGCCCAGGAGCCGTTTTCGATCAAACCGACGGTCTTGTTTTGGAAGTTGCGCTCTGTCAGGTCATGGATGAACTCGCGCATGAATGGGAAGATATCCGCGTTGTAGGTTGTTGTGGCGAGGACGATCTTACCGTAGCGGAACGCGTCTTCGACGCACTCCGCCATATCCTCGCGGGCGAGGTCGTTGAGCGCGACTTTCGGGCAGCCATTCGCTTTCAGCATGTCCGCGAGCAGCTCCGCCGCTTTCTTGGTGTTGCCGTAAACGGAGGTATAGAAGATCGCGATTCCGTCGGTTTCGACGCCGTAGGACGACCAGATGTTATAGAGATTGAGATAGTAGCCGAGATTTTCGGTGAGAATCGGGCCGTGCAGCGGGCCGATCGTTTGGATATCCAGTCCGGCAGCCTTTTTGAGCACCGACTGCACCTGCGCGCCGTATTTGCCGACGATGCCGATGTAATAGCGGCGGGCTTCACATGCCCAGTCTTCCTCAACGTCGAGCGCGCCGAACTTGCCGAACGCGTCGGCGGAAAACAGCACCTTGTCCGTGCTGTCGTAGGTCATCAGCACCTCCGGCCAGTGGACCATCGGCGCGGCGACGAAGTGCAGCTCGTGGCTGCCGAGGGGGAGCGTGTCTCCCTCTTTGACAACGATCCTGCGGTCTTCAAACTGCGTGCCGAAGAAGTTGCCCATCATCGTGAACGCTTTCGCGGAGGACACGATCGTCGCGGCAGGGTAGTTCTTCATGAATGTGCCGATGTTCGCGGAATGGTCCGGCTCCATGTGCTGGACGACGAGATAATCCGGCTGTCTGCCGCCAAGCGCCGCGGCGACGTTGTCAAGCCATTCGTGGGTGAAGTTTTTATCTACGGTGTCCATGACGGCGATCTTGCTGTCGAGGATGACGTAGGAGTTATAGGCCATGCCGTTGGGCACGATATACTGACCTTCAAACAGGTCGATCTGGTGGTCGTTCACGCCGACGTAGCGGATGTCTTTTGTAATATTCATAACAATACCTCTCTGATTCAAAAATTACCAAAATTATTATAACACAACGTAATGAGAAATACAATGGAAATCGAAAAGAAAAACGCAACGGGGGCGTAATCCCGTTGCATTCTTGACTTCAGATTATGTTTGGTTTCGTTCTTTTCGCTTCACAACCGCTTCCACTGTGCCTGTGATAACGTGCTCACCGTTCTGGTTGTGGATGAGGATCGTCAGCACAGCCATGCCGTTGCGTGGGCTGCGCGGGATGCGCGCAGTAATCTCGGCGGTGCCGTAAAGCGTGTCGTCTGCAAAGACGGGCTTGTGCCACTCGATCTTGGTCGAAGCGCCGGCAAGCAGCTGTTCGCCGAAAAAGTCCTGTTCGAGATACTTCGCCCAGACGAGCATGAACGACATCACGCCCGGCGCGAGCAACCGGCCGAACATGGTAGTTTTCGCGTAGGCTTCGTCTGTGTGGATCGGAGCGTTGTCGTAGCGGTAAGCGAAATCGAGCATTTCTTCTTTTTGAACCGTAACAGGGGAGAGGGTCACCTTTTGATGCAGCGTTAAATCGTCAAAATACATCGTATCCCTCCCGTGTTTACTGCGGGATGACCGGCAGCCAGTTCAGCAGCATAATATAAAATGCGCGCAGAATGTTTAGAATGTGTTCCATCTCGTCACCTTCTTTCCATTATTATGTTTATTATACACCACCCGCGCCGCTTTTGCAACCCCGCATGCTTGACAAAAAGGCGGTCGGTCTGTATAATAGCTCGGGGAGTGGATTGGGCAGTCGCGGGTCTTATGACACGAGGAAAGTCCGAGCTCCATACAGCAGGGTAACGGCTAACGGCCGCCGAGGGTGACCTTAGGGAAAGTGCAACAGAAAGAAACCGCCGCTTTTGCGGTAAGGATGGAAAGGCGAGGTAAGAGCTCACCGGCGCGCAGGAGACTGCGCGGCCATGTAAACCCTACCCGGAGCAACACCGACCGGAAGCAGCAATGTGCGTCAGCTGGGCGTATTTCCGACGGGTGGCTTGAGCCTGCCGGCAACGGCAGGCCTAGACAGATGATTGCCTTTAACGACAGAACTCGGCTTACAGATCCACTCTTTGAAAAAACCGCCTCCGGGCGGTTTTTTCAGTGCACAGTGGACAGTGCACAGTGAACAGTGAATTATCAAGCCTTTTCTGTTCTGCATAGGATAAACTGAGGTGAATCCTATAATGAAAGCGATTCTGTTAACGCTAATGATGACTCTTTCGCTGTTTGCGCTTTGCGCGCTCTGTCATGCGGTGGCTCATGCTGTTTCAGTGCGGCGCGTCGGCGTCGGGACGGTGGTTGTCGTCGGCAGAAAGGGAGATCCGCTTTTGCCGCGGCGGGTGCTTGCGGCGTACGATCAAAACCGCTTTTGCCATCTGGAAGACGGCGGTGCGGTCCTTGTGCTCGACTGCGGATTGACAAGGGAAACCAAAGCCGTCTGTGTCGATTCGCTCGGTGGGGACGAACGCGTGGTTTTTCTTCCGGCGGAAAAACTCGCTGAATATGTTCTTGCAACATCGTGCGAAAAGTAGTATAATATTCCGGAACGATTTTGAAATATCAGAGGCAGACCAATGGAAGAAAACGAAACGATGCTCAACGGCGTTGTGGAAGGCGTGATCTACCGCAACCCGGAAAACGGCTACAGTGTGCTCGACGTCAGCTGCGATGGCAAACTCATCACAGCGGTCGGGCTTCTTTCCGTTGTTGAGCCGGGGGAATCGCTTTCTCTGCGTGGACAGTGGGTACTGCACCCAACCTACGGCAGTCAGTTCAAGGTCGAATCGTTTGAACGCAACACGCCGAAGAGCGCCGCCGATATGCTGCGCTATCTTTCCGGCGGCACGATCAAGGGCGTCGGTCCCGCCACCGCCCAGCGTATCGTTGACCGGTTCGGCGACCGCACGTTCGAAGTGATCGAAAACGAACCGGATCGGCTGGCGGAGATCCGTGGCATTTCCCGGGAAAAGGCGGACGCGATCTGCGACGCTTTTCGCAAGCAGTTTGCCGTTCGTGAGACGATGATCTATCTTGAAAAATACGGCATGACGCCGACGGAATGTCTCAACACCTATAAGGCGTTCGGCTCAGCCAGCGTTGAGCGCGTGACAGAGAATCCCTACTGCCTTTGCGGCGCAAAGGTCGGGATCGGCTTTGTCCGCGCCGACGAGATCGCGCAGCGGATGGAGCACGCGGTCGATCCAATGTACCGCGCCCGCGCCGGTGTGCTGCATATTATCCGGCACAATCTCCAGAACGGACACACCTGCCTTCCGCGGGAAAAGCTGATCGCCCCGGCGTGTTCTCTGCTCGGTTTTGAAGACGGCGACGCGCAGCGCGTGATCGACGACCTGATCGAAGATAAAGAGCTTGTGCAGATCGATATGGACGGTCGTGGTTTCCTGTTTTTGCCCTATATGTATCTTGCCGAAAAGAACATTGCCGACCGCATCCACGTGATGCTGAAATTCCCGCCACAGAAGGACAGCCCCGTCGAAAGCGATATCGACGCGATCGAGAAGGAGAAGGGGATCCGCTTTGAGGAGAAACAGCGGCAGGCGATCCTGACGGCGGTCCGGCAGGGCCTGCTTGTCTTGACGGGTGGGCCGGGCACAGGCAAAACAACGACGCTCAACGGCATTCTGTCGCTTTACGAAAAACGCAAGCTGCGCGTGCTGCTCGCTGCGCCGACCGGCCGCGCCGCAAAACGCATGAGCGAGGTCACGGGGCGTGAAGCGAAGACGCTGCACCGCCTGCTCGAAGTCCAGTTCGGCGACAACGACCGCCAGACATTCGCGCGGAATTTCGAGCATCCGCTCGAGGCGGACGCTGTGATCGTTGACGAGCTTTCGATGGTGGACGTTCAGCTCTTCTGGGGGCTGCTCGACGCGCTGCCGCTCGGCTGCCGTCTGATCATGGTCGGCGACAGCGACCAGCTGCCGCCTGTCGGCGCAGGGAATGTTTTGCAGGATATCATTGCGTCCGGACTGTTGCCTGTCGTCGCGTTGACGCAGGTGTTCCGCCAGGCGATGGAAAGTCTGATCGTCACCAACGCCCACCGGATTGTCGGCGGGGAATATCCAATCCTTGATGAGAAGGATAAAGATTTCTTCTTTTTACAGCGCGATAACGTGTTCAGTGCGGCGGATACGCTGGTCGATCTTTACACGAACCGCCTCCCGAAAGCGTATGGTTACGATCCGATCGACGATATGCAGATCATCTGCCCGTCGCGCAAAGGAGAGGCCGGAACGGTCAGTCTCAACCGCTCGCTGCAGCAGAAGCTGAATCCGCCTGCGGAGGGAAAAGCCGAGGTGCCGTCGGCGGGACGGGTGTTCCGCGTCGGCGACAAGGTCATGCAAACGAAGAACAACTATGATATCATCTGGACCCGTGACGGGCAGACCGGCGAAGGTATCTTCAACGGCGACATCGGCGTCGTGCTCGCAATCAACCAAACTGCAAATATGTGCAAGATTCGCTTCGACGACAAAACGGCGCTCTATCCGTTCGACAATCTTAAAGAGCTCGAGCATGCCTACGCCGTGACCGTTCATAAAAGCCAGGGCTGCGAATTTGAGGCCGTGCTGATGTCGGCGGTCGGCGTTGTGCCGCAGCTGTGTTACCGCAATCTGTTATATACCGCCGTGACGCGGGCGAAGACGCGGATGATCATTGTCGGCAGCCGCGCCATGATCGAAGCGATGGTCGATAACGATAAAAAAACGCGGCGGTATTCCGCGCTGTGTCATTTTCTGACCGAAGCAGAGTCTGTGTCCGCGCTTGACAAAACGGCGCCGGAACTGTAAAATAAGAAATCATCAGGGAAAAGGAGGTGCGCGTATGCTCGGCATGAAAGTCGGTCTCGATCTCGGCTCGTCCGCTATTACGGCTTACGTTGCGGGAAAGGGGATTGTGCTTTGCGAAGCGAACGCGATCAGTTACGACAGCTATTCCGGCGATGTGCTCGCGGTCGGCAGCGAAGCGATGGCGATGCTCAGCCGGACGCCGGAAACCGTAAAGCTGGTCCGGCCGATGCAGGGCGGCGTCATCTCCGACTTTTCCGTGCAGTGTCAGATCATGACGGCGCTGCTGGATCGCATCTGTCAGAACGCGGTTTTTCGTCCGAATCTGATCATCAGCGTGCCGAGCGGGCTGACGAAGCTTGAGCGGCGCACGATCCTTGACGCGGCGTCGGTCTGCGGAGCGGCAAGGGTTTCGGTTCTGGATGCGCCGATCGCGTCCGCCCTCGGAGCCGGTGTTTCGATCGAGGAGCCGCACGGTGTTCTCGTCGTCGATATCGGCGCGGGCACCTGTGACATCGCTGTAATCACGATGGGAACGGTAGCGTTCTGCCGCAGTCTTCCGCTTGCCGGCGACGATTTTGACCATGCAATCTGCCAGTATTTACGGCAAAAGAGGAGCGTCGAAATCGGGCTGCCGACAGCGAAGGGTCTGAAGCATCGGATCGGCTGCGTGTCGCCGCGGGAAGAGGAATTCGAGGTGTCCGTCAACGGCAAGGACGCCGTTCGCCAGATGCCGCTGCAGTTTTATGTGACGAGTTCTGAACTCTGCGAAGCGCTTTCTCCGCTCGCGAAATCGATCGCACAGGCGATCATCGGCGTTCTGGAGGACGTACCGCCGGAACTGTTTGCCGATATCTGTGAGACAGGCGTCGTGCTCTGCGGCGGATCTGCCGCGCTCTACGGGCTGGATACGTTTTTGCAGGAAAAGCTGCGGCTGCCGGTGCGGGTCGCACCGGACGGCGAACACTGCGCCGCCAAGGGCGCGGGCTATGCGCTGCAGAACATGAAGCAGCTGGAAGATCACGGCTTTACCTTCCGGCTCAAGGAACGGAACATCGGTTGAATCTGCCTTTTTCTGCACAATTTGCCCGGGTATCTCCTTGCAAATAGTGCACTTTTTTTGTGAAAAATGTCCTTTGCCGATCTTTTTCTTTTCTGATATAATATAAGTTAGTTAAAAGAAACGAGGTCGATGAGATGTTTCAGGTTCTGGATGCCGTTGTGCATCCTTTCTTGGGTATGTGTCAGATCCGGGACATTCGCACAGAAAAATTCGGCGATCACCCCGAATTGTATTACGTCTTGGTGCCGCTGAAAGAGAAAGGCAGCAATCTGATCTATGTTCCGGTCGACAGCGAAAAGATCCGTCTGCGCAAGCCCTTGACAAAGCGGGAGATTCAGTCGATTCTGCGAAGCGTGGCGTCTGCCGAGGTGGAATGGCAGCATAACGACAAGAACCGGGCGGAGCAGTTTTCCTTGTTGCTGCGCGAGGGCAGTCATGC
>JAFYDS010000199.1 GCA_017544665.1 Clostridia bacterium
CAGAACCCTACGCTCAACCCCGACCTGCTGCCGGCCGCGCTGCGCGCGCTCGCGCCGGAGATCGCGCCGGATTTCGCCAAATTCACGCGCGTTGAGACCTACGACGAAAAAATGCGATTGTTCCGATAAAAAATACTTGCATTTCTTCCTTTGTTGTGATATCCTATCAAAGCCTGTGAGGGTCACAGGCGTGAGAAAGGCGGTCCGCTGCGCGGCGTGAACGAGCGCCCTCCGACATGAACGTCTATATTCGAAAGGATTGGATTGTAATGGATCTGGTCAAAATTCTCAGTGACAAGTATATGAAGAGCGAACTGCCCGAAATGAACGTCGGCGACACCGTGCGTGTCCTCGTCCGCGTCAAGGAAGGCAACCGCGAGCGTACGCAGGCTTTCGAAGGCACGATCATCGCCAAGAAGCACGGCGGCATCAACGAGACCATCACCGTGCGCCGCATCTCCTACGGCGTCGGCTGCGAGAAGGTATTTCCGGTACATTCTCCCTCCATCGTCTCCGTGACCACCGTCCGCAAGGGCAAGGTGCGCCGCGCGAAGCTTTACTACCTGCGCGACCGCGTCGGCAAGAGCGCCAAGGTCAAAGAGCGTCTCTGATATGTCACGAAAAAAGGAAGCCTTCGAGGCTTCCTTTTTTCGTGACCGAAGCAAAAGCGCCGAAGGCTTTTGCTTCGGAATGATTGAACGTGAAGAGAGGGCTCCCCGCCCCCTCTTCACAATCACCCCTTGCGTGATGGGAGACTGACGCACGCAAATGACCTGAAACCAAAAACGGGGAAGCCTCAAGGGCTTCCTTTTTTTATTATTGCCACATACCCATAAAAAGGTGTATAATCATTTAGTTAGAATTCATGCGCGACAGGAGACGCTTTCCTATGGACGAAAAGAAAAACAAAAAGAAGAAAAAGGAACAGGTACCGCCGGAGGTCCAGGCGCGGCGCGAGGCCTACGACTGGATCCAGTCGCTGATCTCGGCGCTGCTGATCTGCGTGCTGGTCTTCGTGTTCGTGCTGCGCATCATGGACGTGCACGGCACCTCGATGTTCCCGACGCTGAACAACGGCGACAAGGTACTGGTATCGGACCTTTTCTACGAGCCTGCGCGCGGCGACATCGTCGTGTTCAAGAAGGACAGCTACGACGACAACAAGGCGCTGGTCAAGCGCGTGGTCGCCGTGGCGGGCGACGTGGTGAACATCGACTTTGAAAAGGGCGTCGTCTACGTCAACGGCGATGCGCTCGAGGAGGACTATATCGACGTCCTCACGACCACGAAGATCGACTTCATCGGCCCGCAGACCGTCCCGGATAACTGCCTTTTTGTCATGGGAGACAACCGCAACGCCTCCACCGACAGCCGCGACAAGCGCATCGGCATGGTGGACAAGCGCCTGGTCATCGGCAAGGTCCTGCTGGTGGTCTATCCCTTTGAAAGCTTCGGGAGCGTGGAATAATGGCTGAAAACAGCTTTGAAAAGCTGAATATCCAGTGGTTCCCCGGGCACATGACCAAGGCCCAGCGCATGATCGAGGAGAACGTCAGACTCGTCGACGCGGTGTGCGAGATCCTGGACGCCCGCATCCCGCGCTCGAGCCGCAACCCGGACATCGACCGGCTTGCCGCCGGCAAGCCCCGGCTCGTGATCCTCAACCGCTGCGACCTGGCCGATCCGGCTGTGACGAAGAAATGGGCCGCGTATTTCCGCGAGCAGGGTCTCGCCGTGCTCGAAACGGACGCGCGCTCCGGCCGCGGCGTGAACGCCTTTCCCGCCGCCGTGCGCGAGCTGCTCCGGGACAAGCTTGCCGAATATGAACGCAAGGGACAGAGCGGCCGCGGTCTCAGGATCATGGTGCTGGGCATCCCGAACGTCGGCAAGTCCACGTTTATCAACAAGGTCGCGGGGCGGAAGGCCGCCGCGGCGGGCGACAAGCCGGGCGTGACGCGCGGCCGCCAGTGGATCAGCATCGGCAACGGCCTGGATCTGCTGGATACCCCCGGCATCCTCTGGCCGAAGTTTGGCAGCCAGGAGGTCGGCGAGATGCTGGCCGTCACCAATGCCATCAAGGCGGATGTACTGGATCGGG
>JAFYDS010000200.1 GCA_017544665.1 Clostridia bacterium
CGTTCTCTCTGCCCTGGCCGAGTCTCGTTTCGCCGTAGGAGAACCACGCGCCGCTCTTTTGCAAAACGCCGTATTCCACGCCGAGATCGACCAGCTCGCCGACCTTGGAGATGCCGGTGCCGTACATGATATCGAACACCGCCTCTTTGAACGGCGGGGAGACCTTGTTTTTGACGACCTTTGCCCGCGTCCGCGAACCGACGAACTCGCCGCCGGGACCCTTGATCGTTTCGATCCGGCGCACATCGATCCGAACGGAGGAATAGAACTTCAGCGCGCGGCCGCCGGTGGTCACCTCGGGGTTGCCGTAGATCACGCCGACCTTTTCGCGCAGCTGGTTGATGAAGATCACGAGGGTGTTGGACTTCGCGACGACGGCGGTCAGCTTGCGCAGCGCCTGCGACATCAGCCGGGCGTGCAGACCGACGTGGCTGTCGCCCATTTCTCCTTCGATCTCGGCGCGGGGCACGAGCGCCGCCACGGAGTCCACGACGATGATATCCAGCGCGCCGGAACGGGCCAGCGCCTCGGCGATCGAGAGCGCGTCCTCTCCGGTGTCCGGCTGCGCGACAAGGAGCGAGTCGATATCGACGCCCAGCGCCTTGGCATAGACCGGATCGAGCGCGTGCTCGGCGTCGATGAACGCGGCTTCTCCGCCCGCCTTCTGCGCCTCGGCGATGCAGTGCAGCGCAACGGTCGTTTTACCGGAGGATTCCGGTCCGTAGATCTCGACGATCCTGCCCTTCGGCAGACCGCCGACGCCCGTCGCGATATCGAGAGAGACCGAGCCGGTGTGGATCGCTTCCACATTCAGCTCGCTCGTCTGTCCCAGACGCATGACCGCGCCCTTGCCGTACTGCTTTTCGATCTGTGCCAATGCCGTTTCCAGCGCTGATTTCTTATCCGCCATGATGACTCCTCCGTGTTCAAACAAATGTTCGTTATGGTTTGGTTTTATTATATATCAAACATTTGGAAAAATCAAGTGTTTTTGAAAAATCGTTCGCCCGATTTTTTGCTAAGTCCGTTTTTCGCACAATGTGAGTGCGCAGTGACGCGGGGAACCGCCGCGGCAAAGGGAAAGAGAGCGGCCGCGCAGGAAAGCCCCCTCAGTCATTGCGCTTGGCGCAATGCCGGCTCCCCCAAGGGGAGCGCCTTTCATGCCGTCCCCTCAGGGAATGGGGACCACGCCTGCAGGGCAAGACCCGTTTGCGGAAATGCTGTTCAAAGCCCTGTTTTTCCCCTGTTCGTTTCTCGCGCGCACGCGCGAAGATACTATTCTTTCATTCTTATTTCTTTCTTTCTTTATTAGTGTGCAAGTGTTGTGCATCTGTTGTGCATTTGTTGTGCATCTGTTGTGCACGCAGACGGCAAAAAACGGCGCTGCGCCCAGTATTTCCGCGCCTTCCCGGTTGTGCAGGTTTTGTGCAGTCTTGGACGCTCACTGTGCACTGTGCACTGCGCACTGTGCACTAAAAAAAGCGTCGCCCCGCCGCGAAGGACGGGACGCGCTTTTACGAAAGAGAAGGACTCCCCTTTGGAAGAGATCATTTGAAGAAGCGCAGCAGCTTCTGGAACCAGGCGACAAGCCCTTTCATGGCCCGCTGGAGCCAGCCGAAGAAACCGCCGTCGTCATCGTCGTCGTTGCTGTCGCTGCCGCCGTTGTCGGTCGGCGTCAGCTTTTCGATCGTCTGTGTTTCCGTTGCGCCGCAGCCGGGGGTCGTGCAGGTGCGGGTCCTGACGCCCTCAGTCTCGGTCGTCGCTTCTTTTGTGGTGACCCAGTCTCCCCAGGCGTGGTTCTCGAGCGGGAGCGCTTCACAGCCGTAGAAGTACTTGTCGCACTCGACGCAGCGGAGCCCCGGCGTGTGACCCGGCTCCATGCAGGTGGAGTCCACGCCCTCGATCACTTCGACCGTATGGCGGTAATCCACTTCGCAAAGCGGTTTGAACACGCTGAGTTTGTCATATTTTTCGGCGTACGCTTCCGCCGTGGAGCCGAGGTAGCCGCGCAGCATCACCGACTCATCGATATCGAGCGACGAAAGGTCGCAGTCTTTGTTCAGGACGATCAGCTCGTTGAGGCCGGTGTTGGGGAACGCCTTTGTGCCGATCGTGGTGACGCCTGCTTCGAGCATCACGGTGATCGAAGCGCCCGGCGCGGCGAAGTAGTCGCTCCACGGAGCAGGTTCGCTGTCGCTATAGTTCGCCATGGCGCCTTCGCCGCTGACGGTCAGCGTGCCATCACTCGTGAGCGTCCAAGTCAGGTTCGTGCCGTCGCCTTCGCCGCCGCAGTAGCCCCAGTCGACGACGTTGTAATGGATGTTGGCTTCTATCAGCTCGTTGTCAACATCTGCCATCTTAATACTCTTCCATTGATTCTCGCTGCCGGCATAGAATACATTCATCGCAGGACTGTTGAAACAGAACGCATACTGAGCAATTTTATTGACGCCGACTGCTATCGTCACATTCTGCAGCGATCTGCAGTCATAGAACGCATAGGGTTCAATATATGTCGTGCTGCCGGGAATCGACACACTCGTTAGAGCAATGCAACGAGTGAATGCTTGAAGGCCGATACGCTCCACGCCATCTGGAATCGTCACTCTCGTGAGATTTACAAAGCCATAGAACGCATTATTGCCAACACTTGTCACGCCGTCTTTCAAAACAATTGACTGTATTTGTATTTCGCACATGAGATTGTACCATGGACAGTCGAAGACGGAAGGATAATTTGCCATTTTGCCCTCGCCGCTGATGTTCAGGGTGCCGTTGCTGTCGAACACCCAAACGAGGTTCGTGCCGTCGCCTTCTCCGCCGCAGTAGCCCCAGTCTTCGCCGTAGAAGTGAATATTGGCGTTCAGAAGTTCTTCGTTTCCGGTATCACCCGGGCCGCCGATATCCGCAAAATAAATGCTGTTCCATTGTGCCGCATCGCCTGCATAGAACACGTCCCGGATCGCACTGCTCCGGTAAAAAGCTACTTCAACGACCAACTGCAAGCTTGTCGGGAGCACAACGCTTTTCAGATTGGGGCAACCGCAAAAGTTGTGCAGTGAGATTTGATTGATGCCTTCTTCCAGAACAAGGGTTTTCATGCTCATGTTATAAGGATACCACGGCACATAGGTTTCGTGAGGATCGTTGTAATTCGTGAAACCTTCTTCAGGATCATAGCACGGCAGACCGCCTTCGCCGCTGATAGTCAGGGTATCGTTGCTGTCGTACGTCCACGACATACCGGGCGCACACGCACCGCAGTCTCCACTTGCAACGACTGTCGGCGTTTCCTCTTCCGCCGCGGCGGAAAAGCCGAATGCGACCGTGCCGAGCAGCAGCAAAACGGACAGCAATACTGCGAGAAGGCGTTTGTTGGTTTTCTTCATAAGGAACACTCCTTTAACATAAAAAATCGGGGTTTTCGCTGGGTCCACTATAACACGCGCCCGAAAGAAACGCAAGAGCGCAGGGAGTAGAAAGCCAATCGCAGGGAGTGAACTGCGGTTTTCAGCGGTCAGCGCGGGGAAAAACCCTGCCTTCGCGGGCAGTCTCTCCCCTGTTCGCCAACCTCGTTCGCGTCACTGTGCACTGCGCACTGTGCACTGTGCACTTCAGAAAAAAAGCGCCCCGCAGGGCGCCTTTTTCTTTTTACTTTTCCCACTTCATGATCGTCTTGCCCATCGGCTTCTTCAAATCGGAGTCGAACGCCTCCGTGATCTGCTTGATGTGGCGGATCGTCACGACGTTGCCCACCATCAAAGACAGGTACTCCACGATCTCCGGGAACTGCTCGTACATCTCGACCGTCTTGAGGAAATCGACGCGGCCGGAGCGGCTCGAGCCGAACATCCGAAGTCCCTTTTCGAGGATCATCCGCGTGTTGATCGGGACGGGATACTCGCTCACGCCGAGGATCGAGATCGTGCCCTCGGGGTTGATATAGTCGATGATCTGGTTGATCGCGATCTGCGAGGCGTTGCCGCCGACACATTCGAACGCGTGATCGACGCGCAGGTCCTCCGGAATCTCGGTCGTCAGGATCGTTTCGTCCACGAAGGTGAAGTCCTGTAACTTCTTTTCCACGATGCCGAAGACGTAGATCTTGCTGTCGGGGAAGAACTTGCGCAAAAAGACGCAGGTCATGTAGCTCAGGTTGCCGTCGCCCCAGACGCCGATGATGTTCCGGCGACTGTGCGCGATCTTGTCGAAGCGGGAGATCGCGTGTACACTGACCGACACAAGCTCGGTGAACGCCGCCACATGCGGGTCGATCCCGTCGGGCAGGTGGACGAGGCGGTCGGGCGCGATCTGGACGTATTCCTGCATAAAGCCGTCGAAGCCGCTCGCACGGAACTTCGAAGAGCGCAGATAGTTTTCGGCGATGATGTCGTCGTGTTCCACCGGGGTGTTCGGGATCATCACGACTTTGTCGCCGGGCTTGAACTCCGCGACGGGAGAATAGACCACTTCGCCGATGCCCTCATGGATCAGCGCCATCGGCAGCTTCTGCGCGAGGATCTTCGGGTCGCGCGTACCCTGATAGTAGCGCTGGTCGGCGTGGCAGATTGAAAGATAGGTCGGCTTGACGACGACCTCAGGCTTGAACAGATCGATCTCGGTGAACGCGATCTCGATCCGGCGCGGCGCCGTCAGCCGGTAAACGGTATTCAGCATAAGGCTCGTCCTTTCACTTGATTTCTTCGTCCAGCAGCGCCTTCGCCACGCGCAGATCGTACGGATAGGTGATCTTGATGTTGTGGACTTCGCCGCGGATCAGGCGCACCGGGCAGCCCTTCATCGAAAAGATCTTGCACGCGTCGGTGAGGATCTCCTTCTCTTCTTCCGAAAGGCTCTCGTAAAGCTCCTTGAGCTTCTTCGCCTTGAACGACTGCGGCGTCTGGCCCTGATACATCATCTTGCGGTCGGGAATGTTGCTGATGGTCTGCTTATCGACGCTCTCCACGATCGTGTCCGTGGCGGCGACGACGGTGTCGGTCGCGCCGTATTCGAGCGCGCCGGCGATATTCTCGTCGATGATCCGCGCTGTGACGAACGGACGGACCGCGTCGTGGGTGACGATGACGGTGTCGTCATCGAGCCCGTCGGTCTCTTCGATATAGCGCACGGCGTTCATGATCGTCTCGTTGCGGGTGTCTCCGCCCTTGATCACGACGACCTTGTCGTTCGCCGGGAGATACTTTGCCAAAAGCTCCTTGGTGTAGTTGACCCACTGCGCCGGGGTCAGGATGATAATCTTGCGGAACTTGTCGTTGACAAAGAACTTTTCAACGGTGTGCGCAATGATCGGTTTGTCCTTGATCTTGAGATATTGCTTCGGTTTTTCCACATTGCCCATACGGCTGCCGATGCCGCCGGCGGCGATAACTGCGTATATCATAGTATAATCACTCCTGTTGTACTTAGTTCTTTTATTTTACCGCATTCGACGCCGTTTGTCAACTGTCCGCAGCATACCCGACGAGCCGTTCGCATATTTCTTTACAGACCGGGGCGCAGTCGGCGCTGCCCGTTGTGCCGTCCTCGTTGAGGAGCACCAGCACATAGTGGGGATTCCCCGCCGGAAAGAAACCGCAGAACCATGTCCGGCAGACCTCGCTGCCGCTTTGGAACACGCCGCTTTGCGCCGTCCCCGTCTTCCCCGCGACGTCAAACGCCGGGGTAAAGGCGCGCGAGACGCCCGCTTTCTGCGTCAGCAGCTTTCGCAGAATTGCGACGGTTTCCTCCGAGAGCAACCGCGCCGACGGCTGCTTTGGCGCTTTGATCACAGCCCCCTGTTCGTTCACGGTGCCGTACAGCACGGTCGGATGCACGAGTTCCCCCGTCGCGAGCACATGATACGCCTGCAGCAGCTGGAGGGGCGACACGAGTAATTGCCCCTGTCCGAACGCGAGCAGCGCGCGCTGCCCGGGCGATTGCAGCGCCGCAAGCGGCGGCAGCGCCCCCGTTTCGCTCCGGAGGTTTTCGCAAAGCGACACGCCCTCTCCCAGCCCGAGCGACCGCAGAAACTGCAGATAGTCCCCCGCGTCGAGCGTCTGTAACAGACGGATGAAATACACGTTGCAGGAGTTTTGCAGCGCTTCGCCCATCGTCTGCCGCCCGTGGGCTTTGCCGCCGTAGCAGCGGAAGGTCGTGTCGCCGACCGTGATCTGCCCGCGGCAGGTGAAATGTTTGTTTTTGGAAACGCCCTGTTCGAGCGCAAAGGCCGCCAGCAGCGGTTTCATCACCGACCCCGGGGCGTAGGCGCCGAGCGCCTTATTCCGCTGCGCGCCGTCCGGGGCCGACGAAAGGTCGTTCCGGTCAAAGCCGGGCACGCTCGCCAGCGCGCGGACTTCTCCCGTGCCGGTATCGAGCAGCACCGCGCAGCCGCTTTCGATTTTGCTGCTTTGGAGCGCATCCTCGACAATACGCTGCGCGTTCGGGTCGATCGTCAGTGCGACGCCCGCGCGGCTGTTGAAGCCGCGGTCGATCACCTCTTTGTCCAGTCCGGCGAGGACCTGCCCCTGCGCGTTGGCGAAAAAGCGCACCGAGAGCGAACCGCCTTTTTCCGTCAGCAGCGCATCATACGCGCGCTCGACGCCCGTCGCGCCGGTTCCCTGCGCGTCGAGCGTCCCCACAAGGTGGACGGCAAGATCGTCCGGCGCGTACCGCCGCGGCACCGAAAAGGTGCGCACGTTCTCTCCGCTGACCGCTTCGTCCACATCGAGCAAAAGCGGCGCGCGGGTCTCCAGCGCCTTCAACGCCGCATCCGTGCCGAGCGTCCGCTCCAGCAGCGCCTTCGTTTCGCCGCAGGGCGCGACCGCCGCCTTCAGCCGTTCGGTCCGGTCCACGAGCAGCGACCCGTCCCGGGCGTAGATTTTTCCCCGCGTCGTGCCGACAAGGAGCGTCCGCGTGCGCGGCTGCGCCGCGGCAGTCTCCGTGAGCCGCAGCGACAGCACCGCCGTCCGTGCGCAGAGCGCGGCAATGCAGCAAAGAACGATCAGCAGAGCGGATACGGAGCGGGTGCGCACGAGATCAGACCTTTCGTTTTTAATTCGGAATTCGGAATGCGGAATTCGGAATTGTGGGACGCCGCCTGCGGCGATGCGTCAAAGCAGATAATAGATCTTAGATACTGTATATTATATTAGATGGGCGGTTATGATGTTCGATTTGCAAAAGGGTCATGCGGCTATAATCTTCCTTTGTTCCGACAACAACCGCGGCTTTTCCGCGGAACGGCTATACAATATGGTTACACTTACCCCGCGACCATAATTCCGAATTCCGCATTCCGAATTGATCTTTCTTATTCTTCCCCATCTCCACCGTGTCCCGATCTTTTTCCGCGGCGAAAAATTTTTCCACTTCTTTCTCAAAAGCTCTTGACTTTTCCGAAAAATTGACTAAAATAAGAATTAGCACTCGAGAGAAAAGAGTGCTAAAATTTAGCAAATGAAGCTTTCAAGCGCGAAATCTGTCGAGGACGCGAAGGAAAGCCCAGATATGACAGGAGGCAGTTTTATGACAATCAAACCCTTGCTTGACCGTGTTGTGCTCAAGCCCACCGAGATCGAAGAAACCACCAAGAGCGGCTTCATCCTCACCAGCGCGTCGCAGGAAAAGCCCCAGTTTTCCGAAGTGGTCGCCGTCGGACCGGGTGGAATGGTCGACGGCAAAGAAGTGACGATGTACGTCAAGCCCGGCGACAAGGTGATCGCGGGCAAATACGCCGGCACCGAAGTCAAGCTTGATTCTGAGGAATACACCATTGTCCGCCAGAGCGATATTCTCGCGATCGTGGAATAAGACAGGAGGTCTTTACTTATGGCAAAACAGATCGTTTACGGCGAAGAAGCCAGAAAAGCACTGCAGACCGGTATCGACAAGCTGACCGATACCGTCAAGATCACCCTCGGTCCCAAGGGCCGCAACGTTGTTCTGGACAAGAAGTACGGCACTCCCCTGATCACCA
>JAFYDS010000201.1 GCA_017544665.1 Clostridia bacterium
CAGCGGCGCGGAGTGTTTATGATAAGCACTTTCCGCAACAACACAAAGGTTATAGGTTTTACCGGATTCCAGCGTATCGGTGCCGATACGGAAATCAGCGGTGTTGTCGTCATCGATTACAAAGTAATCGTCCACATAGTTTTTGCTGTGGATGATCTTGCCCTTCTGATCGGTAATTGTAACCTGGTATTCATGGACGATGAAATAAGTCTCGGCTTCCGTGAAAGAGATCACCCATTCGCCGCCGTCGTTACGGTACGCGGTCGCAGTTGTATCTGCCGGAAAGACCGGTTTCGTGTCGTGCGCAAACATATTGACATAAGTGTAGGCGTAGGTTGACGGCTTGTTGACGTTGTCGATATAGTAATCATTAAAGTATGTGTCGGAGAGCAGGTCATATTCACGCAAACGTACGCTGCCGTCATCGTCCGCTTCCACAATGCACATTTGGGCGGCCGGCGAATAGCCGTCTGGATGCTGTCCGGGGATAAAGTTGTTGTCGAGCTCAAACGCCTCCATAGCGCCGCAGCCCACTGCCGTATAAGTCGTTTGCAAAATGGAGCGTGGATCGTTCATCGGGAAATGGGAATGGCCGGAGAAATCAACCACACGGTTATGACCGTTCAGCACGGGATTGAGCTGCGGATCCCCCCAGACGGAACTGCCGTAAACGGTGCCCCACGGATGCGGATGCTGGAAAACAAAGATCGCTTTGCCGTCGTATTTCTTTTCGGCGGTCTTAATGGAATCGGACAGCCACTTCAGACTCTTCGGCGTAAAGGTCCATTCGGTTGTGCTGCGTTCTCCGGAAAATGCGATACAGGAAAAGCCGTTGATATCGGTCACAGTATCAGGATCATAGCCAAAGTTGCGCACAAAATATTCTTTGTAATTGTCATCTTTAAACTCATGGTTACCGTGGATCGTGATCATCTTGGTTTCGGGACGAACGTGAGCCTTGAGTGTATCTGCATATCTGACATAGTCACCCTCCATACCGACGCTCGAGAAATCACCGAGGCAGAAGAAGCCATCCACACCGGCATAAGGTTCGGCATTGTCGAACAGTTCGTAAGACGTGTCGATCGCATCAGCGACATGGTCGTTCTGATTATGCGTATCGGTAAACAGTACCAGTCGTACGGTCGGCACAAAATCGTCCGGCACAGTCGGCAGATCCTTGGTCACACGGCCGGCAAGATGCATCGGTCCTTCCAGCGGAAGGATCACGAGCAGGACTGCAAATACGCCGAATACGGCGCCGATAATCCATTGCTTGATTTCGTTAAAACTCATTTTCATATTCTCCCTTCAATTTCAGTTTTTGTTGCATTTTACTGTCTTGATTTCAAACGGTTTGAATTGCAGATTGATGGTATTGTCAACAACATCGAGTGTCTCGCGTTCGTCTTCCAGCAGGTTCGTCAAAACAGCGCTACGAACCGGAACGGAAAGATGAACGGTTGCCCCCGTCTTGCTGCCTTCGCATTCATAAAGGCGCAGTATAAACGCATCGGAGCCGTCTTCCGCAGGTTTAACAGCTTCGGCAATGACGTTCGGCGCACTGATACAGGCAAACGGCGTGAAGTCAGCCGCGCCCTGAACAGCGACAACCGGCACATTCAATTCATACGCCGGACAGACAACCCGTTCTGCATTGAAACCGCCGTTATGCACGAGCAGCGCATAGGTCATTTCATGCTTGCCGCAGTCGCCTGTATAATCGGGATGCGTGCCGCCGCGATGAAGTGACAGGCGCAGATTGCAGTCACCCACAGCGATACCGTATTTGCAGTCATTCAGCACTGCGGCGCCGAACCGCGGTTCACTGACGTCGGTATAGTTACGGTTGCACACTTCAAACTTCGCAGCTTCCAAACTGTTGTTGGCGGTTGTCGGGCGCTCGATGGAACCAAACTGAATCTCGCTTCTTGCTTTCGATGCGGCAATATCCAGATCGAATCCGACTTTCAACAAACGGTGCGGGCTGTTCCAA
>JAFYDS010000026.1 GCA_017544665.1 Clostridia bacterium
ACGCCCATCTCACTCTTGAGGTAGCCGTAGGCGTTCTCTCCTTCCACAACGACTGTCGCGGATTTGAGCCCCGCTTCGTCGCCGTCGAGGAAGTCCACGGTCGTAAACTTGTAGCCGTGCTTGCTCGCCCACTGACCGTACATCCGAAACAGCATCTGGCACCAGTCCTGCGCCTCGGTGCCGCCCGCGCCGGCGTGGAACGTCAGAATCGCGTTCTTGCTGTCGTATTCGCCGGACAGCAGCGTCGCGAGGGTCTGCTTTTCGAGTTCCTGCTCCACGGCTTCGACGCTTGCGCGGCAGTCGTCGACAAGGTCGAGGTCGCCCTCTTCGTCCGACAGCTCGATCATCACGAGCGCGTCGTCGAACGCGCTTTTCAGATCGTCATACGCCTTGATCTTGCTTTTCAGCAGCGAGATACGCTGCAGCACCTTCTGGGAATTGGCAAGGTCCCCCCAGAAGTTTTCGTCCGCGGTCTGCGCCTCGAGCGTCTTGACCTCTTCGTTCATTTCCTTGAGTCCGAGCGCCGCAGCCAATTCCTGCAGCGGCTTTTCACTTTCCAACAGCCGCAGCCGCAATTCTTCAAACTGGAGCATAAGCGGTTCTCCTTTCGCATAAACAAAAATACATACTTTAATATTATACACAAGATTCCGCACAGTGGCAACATGATTTTTTTATTTTCTTGAAATTTTTATGAAAAAAAGGACAAAATACGCAAAAGCAATTGCTTTTTTCCCGAAAACAAGTACAATAGAAAGCAACCAACGAACAAGATACGCTTCGGCAGACGCCTCCGTTTGCCGGAAAGGATGATCTATGCAATATCTTCATGACCACTGCGACGGCTGCGGTCAGCCGTTTTCCAAAGACGACGACATCGTCGTCTGCCCGGTCTGCGCCACGCCCCAGCACCGCGCCTGCTACGAAAAAGAAGGCCGCTGCGTCAACGAGGCGAAGCACGAGAGCGGCTTTCTCTGGCAAAGCCATGACGCGCCCGCCGCGCCCGCGCTGTCCGACGACGCGCTGCTCCCCTGCCCGGTCTGCGGCTTCCAAAACCGCCGCGACGCGCGGCTTTGTATTCAGTGCGGTTCTGTCCTTGCGCCGGCGCAGCCGCCCGTACAGGCGCCGATTTCCGGCCAGCGCGACGTCTTTTTCGACGTCCCGGACTCCGAAGCGCTCGAGCTCGAAGAGGACCAGCGCGAACAGCTCGAATCGATCCTCGCCCAGCGCGCCGCCCTCGCCGCACCCGGTATGACCGCCGAGCAGGAGCAGATCGCCGGGCACCCGATCAAGCAGGTGCTGACCTTCATCGGCAACAACGCGCTGCGCTATCTCAATAAGTTCCGCCGGATCGAAAGCGGCAAAAAGCTCGGCTGGAACTGGGCGGCGTTCTTTCTGACCCCCTACTGGTACTTTTACCGCAAGATGTACCGCCCGGGCGTCATCTTTCTGACGCTGCGGCTTTGTCTGACGCTTCTGCTCGTACCGTACGAGTCCAAGGCGCTGGAGTTTTACCAGTCGTTTACCGCCAACGCCGCGAATCTGGACGACGCCGCGCTGCAGGCCGCCCTGCAGCAGCTGCTGCAGGCGATGGCGCCGATCTATCTCGGCATCGGCGTGCTCTTGGTAATGGCAGTCGTCAGCGCGCTGCTTGCGGACCGGCTGTATTACCGCTATGTCAACCGCTCGATCACCGGCGCCAAACAGGCCGAAGGGCGCGACGCGTTCTTGCTGCTCTTCTTCCGGCGCAGCAGCGTCAGTCCCATGCTTGCAGTGCTGTCATACGCGGCGGTGTCGTTGATTCCGTCGATCATATTCTCGTTTTTCAGCTGACAGGAGGAGACAACATGAAGATCAAAAAAGCGATTATTCCCGCCGCCGGTCTCGGCACCCGCGTGCTGCCGGCGTCCAAGTCCATTCCGAAAGAGATGCTCAATATCGTGGACCGCCCCGCGATCCAGTACATCGTGGAAGAGGCCGTCGCCGCCGGGATCGAAGATATCCTCATCATCACCAACCGCGGCAAGGGCGCGATCGAAGACCACTTCGACCACTCGTTTGAGCTCGAGGCCAACCTGCGCGGCAACGAAAGCAAGCGCAAGATCTACGAGGATGTACTGCGTCCGGCGAACCTTTGCAACGTCTATTTCATCCGTCAGAAGGAAACCAAGGGGCTCGCCCACGCGATCTATCAGGCGCGGTCCTTCGTCGGCAACGAGCCGTTCGCGATCCTCTACGGCGACGACGTCACGGCGAACCCGGGCGGCAAAGGCGTGCTCGCGCAGCTTTGCGACTGCTATGAGCAGTACGGCAAGGGCATCGTCGGCGTCAAGGAGGTCCCCCGCGCGGACGTCAGCAAATACTGCTCGCTCGACGTGACCCACGTCACTGACCGGCTGATGGACGTACATAACATCATTGAAAAGCCAACAGAGGCAGAGATCATGTCGTGCTACGCGATCCTCGGCCGCGTCGTCGTGCCGCCGGAGATCTTCGATCTGATCGAGCAGACGCCGGAGGACCCGAAGGCGCACGAGGTGTATTTCACCGATTCGCTGACCATGCTTGCCAAGACGAAGGGCCTGCAGGCGCTCGACTTTGAGGGCGTGCGCTTCGACATGGGCAACAAGCTCGGCATCATGAAAGCCAACGTGGAGGTCGCGCTGCAGCACGAGGAGATCGGCGAAGACTTCAAGGCGTACATCAAGGAGCTGGCGAAGACGCTGTGATTGAGTGCACAGTGCGCAGTGCACAGTGCACAGTCGACAGCGAATGTGGAATTTGGAATGTGAAATTTGGAATTGAATAGAAAGAAAAGCAGTCGGAAATGGCTGCTTTTTTGTGTGCATTTTTCCCTGTTTCAATCTTCCGATGCGGAATGATTGCCTTTCATTCCACATTCCAAATTCCACATTCCAAATTTTTTCAAAAAAGGTCTTGACATTTTCGAAAAAACGTGTATGATTGTATTAAGCAAGTAACACAGTCAAAGGAGAACGACTATGGAGTTTCAGTTTGACAACGAACGGCCGATCTATATACAGCTCGTCCAGCAGCTGCGGATCGCCGTCGTCAGCGGAGATTTTGCCCCCGGGAGCCGGTTGCCCTCGGTGCGCGAGCTCGCCCTGACGGCGAAGGTCAACCCGAACACGATGCAAAAAGCCCTTACAGAGCTCGAGGGCGAAGGCCTTGTGTTCACCGAGCGTACCAACGGCAAGTTCGTCACGACCGACGAAGGTCTCCTCCTGCGGGCAAAGCGCGCCCTTGCGCAAGGGTACGCAGACCGCTTCCTCGGCGAAATGGCGCAGATCGGATACGACCGCGCCGGCGCCCTGTCTTATTTGCAAGATGATCTCACCTGAACGGAGGTTCTGCTATGGCATTGCTGACTATCAATCATTTAAGTAAATCGTTCGGCGAAGAGGCCGCACTGACAGACGTAAACCTGACGATCGAGCCGGGCCGCATCATCGGTCTGCTCGGCAAAAACGGCGCGGGCAAAACAACGCTTCTGAAGCTGATCTGCGATCTGCTGACGCCCACGGACGGAGAAGTTCTCTTTGAGGGCGCGCCTATCGGCGTCGAAAGCAAGAAAGAAATCGCCTTTTTGCCCGAGCGCACCTATCTCGACAAGAGCATGACGATCCAGCAGACGCTGCGCATGTTTCAGGACTTTTATGACAACTTTGACGTCAACAAGGCGAAGAAGCTTCTGGCGGACCTGGATCTGCCGGAGGACCGCCAGATCTCGAAGCTGTCGAAGGGCATGCAGGAAAAGCTGCAGCTCGTGCTCGTGATGGCGAGAAAGGCGAAGCTGTATATTCTCGACGAGCCGCTCGGCGGCGTTGACCCCGCCACGCGCGACTATATTCTCGACACGATTCTGCGCTCGTTCGACGACGGCGCAAGCCTGCTCATCTCGACCCACCTGATCGCGGATATCGAGCGGATTTTGGACGATGTGATCTTCCTCGACCGCGGCAAGGTCCTGCTTACAGCGCAGGCGGACGATCTCAGAAACGAAACGGGTCTTTCTGTGGATGACAATTTCAGGAGGATGTTCAAATGCTGAAGAAACTGATGAAGTATGATTTTGTGTGGATTTTCAAAGTACTGGTCTACCACACAACCATTTTGCTGGTCGTCGCTGCCCTCGGACGGCTGATCAGCCCCCTGGCGCCCCGCTCGATGTTCTGGGGCATTACCGACGGCGTGTTCCTCTCGCTGACGATCGCGGCCGCGTGTTCGCTGTTTTTCACGGCGTTCATGCGCTCTGCCGCCCGCTATATCAACAACACCTACAAGGATGAATCCTATCTGACGCACACCCTGCCCGTCACCAGAGGACAGCAGTACACGTCCAAGGTGTTCTCCTCCGTTTTGGTTTTGCTGGTTTCTCTGGTGGTCTGTCTGATCGCAACGGCAATCTGCAACAGCTACAAAAATCGCTGGGAAATGGTCAAGCATTACCTTTCCAATCCGCAGTATCGTACACTGATCTTGCTCTTTGTGCTGGTCGTCGTGCTCCAGATCGTCTGTATGCTGCTTTGCACGCTGGCAGGCGCGACGTTCGGCTACCGCAAGGGGAGCCACAAGCTGCTGCACTCGCTGCTTTGCATCCTGCTGATCTATGTCATCACGCAGGGCATTATGGTCGGCGTGATTTTCCTGATCTCCCGCTTTGACAGCGGCGTCGCCATGTTGTTCACCACATCAACACGCTCCATGATGGAATTTCTGACCGACCCGATCAGCACCAGGATCTGTTGGATCCTCGCCGCGGAATACATCGTCGCGAACGTCGCGCTGTTCTTCCTCGGCAAGCGTGCGCTCGAAAAAGGCGTCAACGTGGACTGATCGTGTAAAAGAATAAAACTGCCCGCCTGCGGATCAAACCTCCGTCAGCGGGCGTTTTTTTAGTGTGCAGTGTGGAGTTAAATGTGGAATTTGGAATTACCCACAGGGATTCTCATCATTCTCCATTCTTTTTCGCAGCGTGTCCGCATCCTCCAAAAGATCGTAGATTGCGTCCTGCGAGAGTACGCCGCGCAGCAGATCGGGCGGCAGCTCTCCCCTCTCATCCGCCGCAAGGTCGGAGAACCAGTCATCGCTGCCGTAATAGGCTTCGAGGTCCGCGAGGTCCTGCTGCACATCGTCAAACGCGTCCAGCGCCGTTTCCACCGCGTCGAGCGCGGCGCGGCAGCGGTTGAGCTTTTCTTCCATCGCATGGATCCGGTCTGTCATCTTGCTTTCTCCTCCTGTTTTACAAAAAAGCGAAATCGCGCAGGCGATTTCGCATCGGTCGTTGTCGGCTGTATTCCTTAAAGCGTGTCGATCAGCTGTGCCAGATCGCCGACCGTCCGCAGATCATCGATCGCTTCGTCCGGGATGCTGACGCTGAATTTCTCTTCCAGCTCGGAGATCAGATCCACGAGGTCGATGCTGTCCGCGCCGATCTCTTCCCAGGCAGTTTCCTGCGTCAAAGTCGTTTCAGTCAGTTCAAAGCGTTCGGCTATGATACCGCAAATCTGTTCAAACGTATCCATTCGATACACTCCCTTCGTGTGTCTATACCTATTATTCATAAAAGGCGGCGTTTGTCAAGGGGATAACCGAAAAATTCACATGTCGGTCCTGTTATTCTGATATTATGGCAAATCGGGCTGAAAATATGCCGTTTTTCTTGTATAAGATGCCACGCTTTGACGCAGACTGAAGGCAGCAAACCGAAAGAAGGTCTTATCTTGCGACACGATCTGCGTTTATTGGAGGCAGCGGCGCTTTGCGCGATGGCGCTGACGGTGCTGCTGTCGGTGCTCACGTTTCAGCAAACAGGCGACACAGTTCGCGCCGGTGTGCTCCGGCTGCACGTCATCGCTCACTCCGACGCGCCCGAGGATCAGCAGCTCAAGCTGGCGGTACGCGACGCGCTGCTCAAAAAAGGAAAATCGCTCGCCGCCGCCGAAACCAAGCAGGCGGCAGAGAGAAGCCTCGCGGACGCGCTGCCGGACTACAGAGAAACGGCGCGGCAGGTGATCGCCGCGCACGGGTACGATTATGACGTTACGATCTCGCTCAAGCCGGCGTTTTTCCCGACGCGTACTTACGGCGACGTCACCCTCCCCGCCGGGACCTACGACGCGCTGCGCGTCGTCATCGGCGACGGCAAGGGACAGAACTGGTGGTGTGTGATGTTTCCACCGCTGTGTCTCCCCGCCGCGCAGGACAGCACGGCGCTCGAGGATGTATTGAACGAAGACGCCTGTCAGCTCGTCTCCTCCTCCCCGCGGTACGAACTGCGGTTCTGGATCGTGGAGCAGTGGGAGAAACTTTTTTGCAAAGAATAAAAGTCGGACGGCGCTGCCGTCCGACTTTTATTCTTCTTACTCTTGATTTGCGAGCTTTGCTTCGCGCTGGATCTGCAGCTCTTTCTGCATCTGTTCGCTCTTTTTCTTGCTCAGCGGGTAGAGCAGGATCAGAACGAGCATCAGCATGATGAGCAGGAACGGCACGAGGGTGGACACTGTATAAATGCCGTCGAGCACCTCCTGCGTCTGCGCGCCGATGGCGTTTTTGTCGTAGCCGATGGCGCCGATCAGCAACGGCACGATGGCGGCAAGCGCCTGTCCCATCTTACGCATGAAGGTGAACACGGCGTAGTTCGTCGCCTCTTCGCGCTTGCCGGTGACCCATTCCTGATGGTCCACAATGTCTCCGCACATCGCCCAGACTTCGAGGATGACGAAGCCGATGCCGAGGTTGACGAAGAACGCAAGGATGATGTAGATCCAGATATTGGTGAAATGGCCGAGCCAGGAGATCAGCGACGCGATTGCGGAAATCGAGAAGCCGACCACGCAGATCTCTTTTTTGCCCCATTTGCGGATCATCTTGTTGGCGAACGGGATCATCACTGCCAGCGGCAGATAGGAGATGATCAGATAGATCGAGCTGAAGCCGCTCTTTTGATAGAAGTCTTTGAAGAGATAGACGTTTGCGGAGCTGATGTACATCTGGATCGCGATGACCAGACCGCCGATCAGGCTCATGGTCACAAAGGCGCGGTCCTTGATGATGTCCTTGAGCGTGGAGGTGATATGGACCTCTTCGTTGCTGAGCGTGACCAGCTCTGGTTTTTCCTTTGTCCAGCTGTAGGACACGATATAGATCAGCATCATGGCGATCGCGACGACGCACATCGCGCAGAACAGACGCTTGCCGTCCATTTGCTGACCGTCTTCGCCGCCGGTCATGACGATGATCGGGAACAGCAGCTGCGGGATGTTGCCGAAGCCGCCGCCGATCGCGCGGGCGACCGAGAGGTTGCCGCGTTCGTTCTCTTTGTCGGTCATGACCATCGCGAGGGAACCGTACGGCACGCTCATCACAGTGTAGATCATACCGTAAAGGATGTAGGTCGCGGCGACGTAAATCGTGTTGAACGTCAGGTTGCCGGTGAACTTCGTATAGACGAGCACGGCGGACACCGCAAGCGGGAAGCCGGACCAGAGGATGAACGGGCGGTATTTGCCGTTTTTGCCGGGCTTTTTGCGCTGGACGAGCGAACCCATGATCGGGTCGTTGATCGCGTCCCAGATCCGGGCGATCCAGAAGATCGCCGTCACGACGGCGCCTGTGATGCCGAGAATGTCGGTACAGTAGGTGGCAAGATAGGTCCCCATGACGCAGAACGCCAGATTGTTGGCGGAGTCACAGATCGTATAGCCGATATAGTTTTTTGCAGAAAGTTTGTCTCCCATTTTTCAATTCTCCTTTAGAAAGAAAAGCGGGGCTTGAAGATGTTGCTTCAAGTCCCGATTCGGATGCTGTTGTTATGCTACGGTGTTTTCCGAAATGAAATCGCCGTCGAAGCAGGAGCAGGAAACATAGTTTTCCCGGTTGTCCGCGTCCTTGGCGTTTTTCTTTTCGATCAGCTTCGTGACGGCAACATATACGCCGACAATGGCTGTGACGATCGCGGCAACGATCGCAACGATTTTGGCGATTTTCAAGAATTTCTCCATAATAGAATCCTCCGTTGTATTTTGTTGTATTTATTATAGCATTCCCGCAAACTAAAGTCAACCGTTTTCGGAAAAGTTAATAGGTGACCTTATATTGCGCGCTCGCGTCGCCGTGTATCTTGACGGTCACGCTCATCACATAGGAGCCGTTCGCGGTCGAATCCGTCACAATCAGTTTGTGCTGCATCGCCGTGATGCGCCCCTGGTTGTCCAGCGTCGCCGTGATGGTGCTGTTGTCATAGTGCACCGTCATGTCGTCGATCTTCGCCGACGACGGCAGCCCCATCGCATCGACGGAAAGGACGTCCATCACGCCGCTCAGCTTCGCCGGTGGCGTGGTCAGCGTCTGGGTGTCGGCGCCGAGGACGAGCGAAATCGTGCAGCCGCCGTCCGCCGTTGCCGTCGCCGTCGCGCTTGTGACGGATGTCGGCGCGAGGCTGGCGTTCTTGCCCGCCGGAGCGATCACATAGGTCGCCGATTTGCCGCTGGCGGCGTCGGACCCGCCGACGAACGTATAGACGTCCGGCGCGGTTTTGGTGTTGCCGGCAATGATCTTATTGGCAAGCGAACGCATGGACGAGGGGTTCATCTCATCGATCTGCACGTTCAGCGTATCGGTGCGTTCGAGCTTGAAATTCGGGGTGCTTTTCAGCTTGTTGACCGCGTTGACATACGCCTGAATGATCGCGTTTTTGCCCTGCGGGACCGTAAAGCCGGCGCCGGTCGTCGCCGGCGTCGTGTCCTGCGCCTGGGCTGTGTTCTGCGTCGGCGCGGCGGTCGTGTCGCCGTTGTCGCCTTCGATCCGGTTACCGTCGATGGTGACGTACGGAACGGTCGTTGTCGGCGCGGTCGTCGGCGCCGTCGTGGAAAGCGCCGGCAGCCCGGTCGTCGCCTGCTCCTTTCGAATCTTCTGCGTTCCGACGATCAATATCGTGCAAAACAGCGCGGCGGCAAGCACAACGAACGCAACAATTTGCAAAAGCTTCTTGTTTGTCATAAACGGGGTCCTTTCGGGTTATCTGGTAAAGGTATAGCTGTAGGTCAAATCGGTGTTGATGGTGATACTGCTCAAAGAGGAAACCGTCATGGAATAGGGGTTACTGATCTCCAGGCTTTCAAGCGTGTAGCTCCCGTTGATCGTCGCCTTGATCGTGCTTGCGCCGATGGTTGCGGTCGCGCCGGTGACCGACGCGCTCTCGTCAACAACGCTTTGCAGGTTTTCCGGCGTCACCGCAGAGCCGACCAGACCGAGATGGTAAACCATATTCTGCTTTGTGGTCACTTTTTCGGCATTGAGCTTCATCGTAATGACCGTCTTGCCGCCGCTCTGCGACACAGAGACGTCGGAGACGTATTTTTGGAACGTGGAAAGGTTGTGCTGGTCGTACAGGTAGGTCACACCGCCCGACGGCACGATGATGGTCTGCAGCATGGAGAAAGCTGTGCTCGAGGTCGTTTTGCCGTCCTCCGTCGTCTGAATCGTCGCCGTGCCGGTGCCTCTCTTGTACTGGCAGGTAATGACCTTCTTGACGTTGCTGTTCTCGCTGGTACCAAGTGCGGAAGCAGTCGCCTTCTGCGCCGTGGTCGCCGTCATATTGACCGTTCCCGTTTCAATGCGGGTGTTGTTGATCGCCTGGGTCAGCATCAGCGCGTAGGCTTCCTTCACACCCGCGGAGGCGGACGAGGTGAACGAAGGCGCCGCCGGCGTCTGATAAACGTAGTCGCAGCGGGAGATATACGCGTTTTGCGCGGTATAATCGCTGTAGGCAGAGGCGCTTGTGCCGGCGCTGTTGAGCGCGTAGATCTTGAATCGGACCGCGCCGATGGCGCTCACACGCAGGCTCTGTTTGCTGTTCGGCGGGAGCCGCAGCGTCGCGCTGGTGCCGCTTGTGCTGATCTTCGAGATCCACTCGTTCGTGTTCTGCGCCATCTCGTTGCGCACTTCATATCCTGTGGCGCCGGAGACCGCGGACCAGCCGACTGTCGTCGCCTGATCGCCGTCCGTCGTGCAGGAGACGCCCATCTTACTTTCGCTGCACTCGAAGGATGCGCGGGCGCTCGTCAGCTTTTCGCGGACGGTCGTCCACTTGTTCGTGGTCGGATCGAGCATCTGGATGGTATAGAACGCGCCGCTGACGTCGTCCCAGTTGAGCGTAAAGGTACGGCCGTCGTTCGCCAGTTTGACCGTGATATTCCTGATCGGCGTGCTTGACGTCGGAAGGTCCGTTGTCGGGGTGGACGGGTTATCCGGCTGCGTCGGCGTGGTCGGCGTGGTGCCGCCGCCGAGCGTCAGCGACACCGGCGTACAGGGATTGGAGTACACTGCGGTGCTGCCGCTGCCCGAATAGGACTGGACATAGAACTGATAGGTACCGGCGGAAAGCTCCGGCACGGTATAGGTCGTCGTGGTCACGTCCTTGAGCGTTTCCCACTTCGAGCCCTTGTTGATCGAAATACGGTAGCCGGATACACCGTTGACGCCGTTCCAGCTGAGCTTGACACTGTAGGTGCTGCCGGAAGAGGCTTCGACTGCCTGCAGTCCAGTCGGGGCGACAGGCGACTGCGGATCGGCGGACGCCGCGTTGGTCGTGACAGTCACAGCGTCGGAATAGACGCCGACCTGCGCCGTGCTCTCGTTGGTGTTGACCGCACGGACGCGGAAGGTATAGGTCGTGGAGGCCTGCAGCCCGCTCACCTGACAGGGGTTCACGGTCGCGTGGTTGTTGACTGTGACGAAGGAACCGCCGGTCGCGCTGCCCTGCTGGATCTCATAGTACGCCGCGCCGTTGACGGGCGTCCAGGAGATCGAGACCGAATCGGCGCCTGTCGCGTGGGCGGCGACGCCGGTCACTTTGGCGGGCATGGTCGTGACGGTCAGGGTCGCCGGCATACTCTGCGTGCCGTTGACCGTGTTGTAGATGCGGACGGTATAGGTGGAGCCCGCGGTCAGCCGTTCGACCATGATCGTCGTTTTGCCGCCCGAAACGGTGATATAAGGCTGTACGGTCTGTTCCACAGCGCCGTTTTCGCTGAGCGTGATCTTATAATCAGTGTTGGTCTGCGGGCTGTTCCAGGTCAGGCGGAAGCTTGTTTCGGAGATTTCCGAAGCGGCAAGACCGGACACGGCGGGCGGCAGCGGCTTTTCCGAAACGGAATCGGACGGCTCGCCGTAATACTTCACGTCGCCGATTTTATAAAACGCAGCGACGCGGTAGGAATAAACCATATCCGTGACGACGTTGCTGTCGGCAAAGGTGCATTGCGGCGTATCGCCGATCGACGTCCAGTTGGCGCCGGACACCAGTTTCTGGACTTCATAGCCCTGCGCGCCTGCCACGGCGGGCCAGGACAGCGAGATACCGCCGGAGACGCTCTTGACCGTCACGCTCGGCACTTTTGCCGGGGCGGTCGTCGCGTAAAGGAACTGGTCGGTCCCGAGGACGGTGTCGAAGACGGGACGCACACGGACCACGTAGCTGGTGTTTTCCTTGAGCCCGGTGACGGTGCCTTCCATCTTGCCGTTTACAAGCTGCGGCGCGGCGTTGACCGTACGCATGGCGCTGTCGGGTTCGTCATATTCGCGCAGATCGACCCGGTAGCCCGTCGCGGTGGAGATCGTGTTCCACGAGAAGGTCAGCGAGGTGCCGGTCGCGCCTACAAATTTCAGATCGGATACGGGCGCCATCTTGGTCTGTGTCTTCAGCTCCGAAGAGAACGCGCCGCAAAGTTTACTGCCGTTGGCGGTGTGATAGGCGCGGATCTTGAAGCGGTAGGTCGTCTGCGGCGAAAGGTCGCCGACCGTGTAGCGCGTCGTCGTCGCGGCGCCGATATAATCCCATTTCAGCGTCGCGTCGTTGTACTTCCAGATCTCATACCCCTCCGCGCCGGAGACCTTCGAAAAGCTCAGGTTGACTGCCGAATCGGTCGTGCCGGTGGCAATCAGGCCGGACGCCTGCTTGGGCGCGGTCCGCACGGAAAGATAGGAGGAGAACTGGGAATAATAGTTGCGGTCGTTGACCGTCGTGCGGGCGCGCACGGCGTACATATAGTCCTTCGCTGCCTTCAGCTTGGTCAGCTTATAGGAGGTGGAGGTCGTCTGCGCGATCTTTTTCTGGGTGTTCGGACCGACGCTGTAGATATAATAGATCTTCGCGGTCTTCACCTTGTCCCAGGTGATCGTCAGACCCGTGTCGCTCACGTTGACCGCGCGGAGCATCGTCGGCTTTTCCAGCAGATTCGTGCGCACGGTGAGCGTCTGGTATTCGCCGAAAACGCTGTCTTTGAAGGCGCAGACGCGGAATTTATAATTCGTATTCGGCGCCAGCTTTTTCACGGTATAGGCTGTTTTTTTCGTGTTTTTGAGCACGTTGACCCACTGTTTGTCCACATACTTCTGCAGCCGGTAGCCGGTCGCGCCGGAAACCTTGGACCACTTCAGCGTAACGGAATAGGACGTCTTGGCGCTCGCCTTCAGCTTTTTCACTGTCGGGGCGGGCGTAACGCTGACCGCTTCGGACGCGGCGCTGTAGCGGACGCCGGAGCCGGACTGGTAGGCGCGCACACGGTAGCGGTAGGTCGTCCCGAGACGCAGACCGGTCAGTTTGGCGGTCGTCTTCTGTGTGACGGCAGCGCTCTGCCAACCCGCGCGGGTCGATACCTGCACCTCATAGCCGCTCGCGCCGGAGACCTTGGACCACTTGAGCGTGGCGGAGTTGACGGTCACGGCGGACACCTTGAGGTTCTTGACTGTGCCAAGCGCCGCAAACGCCGGCACGGTCGTGGCGGCGAGCAAAACGAAGCACAGCACAATACTCAGGATCACATTGGCTTGTTTTTTCATTGAAAAGCCTCCTTGTCGAATGGGTTGCATAAATAGACATAGTAATCATACCACGACCGGAATGCAAATGCAATTGCTTTTGCAGATTGTTTACATAAAAATTGCAATTCCGCCATATCGGAAAAAGAAAAAGAGATGGGCGATCCCATCTCATTATCCTCATCAGCTTATTTCGCAGCTTTGAGCATCAGCGCGGACTTTTTACGCGCAGCGTTGTTCTTGTGCAGCAGACCCTTGGCAGCGGCCTGGTCGATCTTTTTGATCGCAGCCTTGACAAGCGCGTCCTTATCTTCCGCATTCGCCTCGATCGCAGCGTTCGCCTTCTTGATCGCGGTTTTCAGCGCAGAATTGTTCGACTTGTTGCGTGCCTGCTTCGTCGCGCTGACGAGCACACGTTTCTTCGCAGACTTGATATTCGGCATCCGTGATACACCTCCCTTAAAAAGCAGTGGTAACTTGCGTCAATGCATCATAACACTTTTCCAAGAAAAAAGCAAGGTTTTTTTGCATTTTTGGATAGACTTTTTGATAGCGAGCATAATAATACTACATTTTTGGTGATTTTTCAAGTGTTTAGGGGAGAAAAAATGATTTTTCGAACAGATCTCGCGCTCGAAAAGCAGGAGGCGCTGACGGAAGGCAGCGTGCGCGGCGTCCTGCACGCCGTCAAGGAAGAGGGCGACGTGCGGATCACGACGATCTGCATCCGCAACGAAAAGGGAGAACGCGCCCTCGGCAAGCCCCGCGGCACGTATGTCACGCTCGAATCGAAAACGCCGCTGACGGACCGCCCACTGCTGTCTTCTCTGCGCCGCGCGCTGTCGGGCGAGCTTTGCAAACTGCTGCCGGAAAGCGGCGCCGTGCTTGTCGCGGGACTCGGCAACGAGAGCATCACGCCGGACGCGCTCGGTCCGCGGGCTGCGCGGCGGCTGTTCGCGACGCGGCACATCAACGGCGAGATCGCGCGGGTCACCGGCTTCGAGGGGCTGCGTCCGGTCGCGGCGCTCTGCCCCGGCGTTCTCGGTCAGACCGGAATCGAAACGGCGGAGATTCTGGAATCGGTCGTGCGCGGGATCTCCCCTGCCGCCGTGATCGTCATCGACGCGCTCTCTTCGCGGCGGCTGTCGCGGCTTGGGACGACGATCCAGCTGACCGACACGGGGCTCTCCCCCGGTTCCGGCGTCGGCAACAAGCGCGCGGAGATCAGTCTGCGCACACTGGGCGTCCCCGTGATCGCGATCGGTGTGCCGACCGTCGTTGACGGTGCGACGCTGATCTCCGACTGGCTCGACAGCTACGGGATCGACCCGCGCGGTACGCCCGGCTTTCACGAAGAGCGGTTCATGATGGTCACGCCGAAGGAGGTCGATCTGCTGATCGACCGCGCCGCCGAGGTGGTCGCGATGGGTATTAACTGCGCGCTGCAGCCGACGCTTGACGAACAGGAACTGCTCGAGCTGGTCCGCTGACGGCATAACCTTGTCCCGCGTTTCATAGATTGTGATAGGATCTCTTGAAACGGGGCATGACGATGAAACGAAAGCAAACGCTCGTCCGCGCGCTGGGCGCGTTCGGGCTTACCGCGGCAATCTGCGGTCTGCTCGTGTGGCAGCACACGGCGGCGGTGTCGCTGCTGTGTCAGCTGACCGCACACGAGGCGCAGGCGCTCTTCCCCCTGCCGCTCACGCTTTACGCGGCGGAAACGACCGCGCCGGACGAAACCGCAGCAACAGACGAACCGCCCGCGGCCGAGCCGACTACCGCGCCGCCCGCGACCACCCGCACGGCGGCGGCGAAAGAGGACCTCACTGCAACGCCGGACGATATCCAGAAGCTGACGGCGCAGGCGAAGAAGAACGCCGACAAAAGCAAAAAGGTCGGCGCGATCAGCAAAAAGACTTACAAAAACGAGGGCGTCACAGACAAAGCCGGCGTCGTCAAGATCAAAAACGTCAACAAGACGCGTATCGACGCCGCAAAGCTGCTGAAAGAGAAAGCGGATCTCGCCGTCAAAAAGGACGCGCCATGCGTGCTCATTTTCCATACGCACACGACGGAATCCTACCAGTATCTCGACCGGTCGTACTACACGTCGGACGTCCCGACGCGCGACAGCGACAAGGGACGCAACATGGCGCGCGTCGGCGACGAGATCTGCGCCGAACTGGAAGCCATGGGCTTTTCCGTCCTCCACGATACCGAGATCCACGACGCGCGCTACACCGGCGCCTACGCGCGCTCGCGGGAAACCGTGCAGGCGTATCAGAAAAAGTACCCGTCTCTGCAGGTGCTGCTGGACATCCACCGCGACGCGATCCAGCTTTCGAACGGGACGAAGATCAAGCCCGTCGCGACCATCAACGGCAAGCAGGCGGCGCAGGTCATGATCATCACCGGCTGCCAGGAAAGCGACAACGGCGTGACGGACTTCCCCGACTGGAAGCAGAACCTCATTTTCGCGCTGCAGCTGCAGGAGAAGATGGAGTCGACCTTTCCCGGGCTGACGCGGCCGGTCTTCTTTTCGCCGCGGCGCTATAATATGCATCTGTCGCACTGCTCGCTTTTATTGGAGGTCGGCTCGGACGCCAACACGCTCGAGGAGGCGGCGTACAGCGGGCGGCTGATCGGGCATGCGCTCGGTCTGCTGCTGCAGGATTATCAAGAGGAGGAACCATGAAACGGGAGATCGAACTGTATCTGTTAGCGGTCGGCACGGTGGTGTGCCTCGCGATCATACTCTGCGGGTGCGCCCTCGCCGGGGCACGGATGGCGGAGATCATGGGGTGAGGAAACCCCAAAAGATAAAAAAGAAGGCGCCCAATGACGCCTTCTTTTTTGTTTCAGATTATTCTGCCGTTGCTTCTTCCTTGATTCTCGCATAGAAGAAGTCTTTGCGTTCCGGCGTATTGAGCACGATGACGGGCTTGATCTGGTTGAGGACGCGGCCCTGCGAAAGCAGCAACTCGCGGTAGGCGGCATAGGCGCCGCTTTCCAGCTCGAAGAACACCGAGTCGCCGATCATGTTCCAGCGGCGGTATTTCTCGTACTTTTCGTTGCACTCGCGGAAGAACTCGTCCACCGCCACGCTCAGTTCTTTTCTCTGTTCGGCGGTCAGCGGCGTTTCGGGTTCGGCGACCATGACGTAGTGCGGCATACCGACGTTCGTTTCGGAATAGAAGCTGTAGCCGCGGAAGTTCAGGCCGTATTTTTCCTGCATCTTTTCCGCCACCCAGTCGAGCATCTGGGTCGTCGTCTTTTCGTTGGCGAGGTTCAGACCCATATTCGAACGATAGAGGAATTCGATCTTCGGGGTGTTGTTGTGCTTGCCGGTGATCTTCACGATGTCCATGATGCGGTAGCGGTACAGACCCGAGAAGTTCGTGATGATGATCTCGTAGTTCTTGCCGACCTCGACCTCGTCGAGCAGCAGCGGACGCATATCGTCCGGCGCGTCCTCGGGCAGGAATTCATAGATCAGCGAGCGCGGCAGCAGCACGGAGTCGTTCGCGTTGAGCTCGACAGGCATCGCCATAAAGCCTTCGGACGCGGCGTAGCCCATGTTGTGCAGGGGGATATCGCCCACATAGCGGCGCAGCTTTTCCACATAGACAGCCAGCGTGGAGCCGTGCTGTAACATCATATTTTTCACTGTATTGCAATAGAAACAAATCCGGATTAGAATCGCTTG
>JAFYDS010000202.1 GCA_017544665.1 Clostridia bacterium
ATAACGCCGACGGCACAAAGCTGATCGGGATTCCCTGCGGCGTCGCAAACGTGACGCTCGCCGAGACCGTGACCGGCTACAATTACAGTGGATCCTCTTTCGGCAGTTGGCTGCAATCGGTGACGATCCTCAACGCGGACTTCGACTTCGATTATTCCACGCCGTTCTGCTCTGACACGAAAATTATCGGCCACACCGGTTCCACGGCGGAAGAGTACGCTATGAAAAACGGCAACGAATTTGAGTCGCTCGAGGGCGTCACGCTCGTCAGCCTTGTGATTGATACGAGCGAAGCGCAGACCGTGTTCGAGCAGTTCGACTGGCCGGACTTCAACCATCTTGGCTTCAAGGCGGTCGCGACCTATTCCGACGGCTCGACGAGAGCGTTTACCGACGGCTTCTATTACACCGGCAATTTCAGTGTTTACAGAACCGGTTCCTTCACGACGACGATTACCTACCGCGACCTGCAGGTCGAGTTCCCCTATACCGTCGTCCGGAAACTGATAAACGTGACCTATCCGACGGCGGAAGGCTACACGACTTATCACAGCACCTATACCTATTCCGGCGAGACCTCGATCGTAGAGCTGAAGAGCGACGTGACGGCGTCCGGCCGCGTGGATTTCAGTCTGAACAACCCGGACAAAGAGAAGGTCACCATTGTGATCGCGGAGGACGAAGCACTCGAGAACGTGCTTTATACCGCCAGCGGCGACTTCTATATGTATCCGATGACCTTTGAAGCGGGCAAGACCTATTACGTCGGGATTACCGCCGGTCAGCTCGCGAGTGAAAACGACACCGTTTATGTCAGTATCTGCCCGTTCCTGATCTGCAGCCACCCGTCCGCGACCTTTGCCCCGGCGGAGACAGGCACCTGTCAGCAGTACCTGAAAAAAGACCGCTACGTCTGCGACGTCTGCGGCCGCGACCTGCTGCAGGCTTCTGACGGCACCTACTACGAGCCGAACAGCTACGAGTACAAGGAATGGGGTCCCCACACCCCGGTCGACCACCACGACTACGTGCCGTACACCTGCACAACGGCAGGCAACTATGAATACTGGGTCTGCGAAGTCTGCGGCCAGTATCTGATCTATAACAGTACAAACGAAAGATACGAGACGATCGGCGATCCGACGCTCCCGCCGTACCACACCGGACTGGAAAACTGGGTCGCAAGCGACCCGACCTGCACCACGCCGGGCCGGATTGCGCACTGGTACTGCAGAGACTGCGGCAAATACTTTGCGAAGTATGAAGAGGGCAGCGGTCATTACGGCTTCGACGGCGAAAACCCGGAACTCACCGCGGAAGATGTGATTATTCCCGCGTCGCATGACCTCGAAAAGCACGAGGGCTATGCGCCGACCTGTACGGCGGGCGGCGTCAACGATTACTGGAGATGCACGGTCTGCAACCGGGCCTTCCTCGATGAAGCGGCAACGCAGGAGATCACCTCCGAGAACGTCCACGACGTGCTGTATCCCGCCGCGCTCGGTCACCAGATGACCTACGTCCCGGCGAAGGACGCCACCTGCGAAGCGGACGGCAACACCGCCTATTACAAGTGCGAACGCTGCGAAAAGTTCTTCACGGACGAAGACGGCGAAAACGAGATTACCGACCACGACAGTGTGATGATTGCAGCCGGCGCGCATACCATCGTTCCGGTCGCGGGCACGGCTTCCACCTGTGAAGTGCCCGGTACGATCGACCACTACGAATGTGAAATCTGCCACAAGCTGTTCAGCGACGCGGCAGGGGAAAATGAGATCACCGATATCGCCGCTCCGCTTGCCGACCACAGCTACGGCGAATGGATCGCTGAGACCGCTGCGACCTGTAACGCGACCGGCGAAAAGGGTCACTACACCTGCGCGACCTGCCACAAGAACTTCGACGAAAACAAAGCGGAGATTGCCAATCTGACGATCCAGAAAGACGCGGCCAACCACGTCGGCACCGACGTCTTAAAGAACCAGAAGAACGCCACCTGCAAGGAAGACGGCTACACGGGCGATATCTGCTGCTCCGCCTGCGGCAATGTCAAGACCCCGGGCAGCGTGATCTCCAAATCGACCGTTGCGCATCAGGGCAGAAAGACGAACGCGAAGAACGCCACCTGCGACGCGGCGGGCAATATCGAATACTACACCTGCTCCGTCTGCGGCAAGCTGTTCAAGGACAGCGCCTGCACGCAGGAGACGAACGCGGCCGGCGTGACGGTACCGGCGAAGGGACACAACTACGGCGCGTGGACGACCGTCCGCAAGGCGACCTGTTCGCAGGAAGGGCTCGAACAGCGTGTCTGCGCCAACGATCCCGGCCACAAGGAAACAAGACCGATCGCCAAGACGGCGCACGAAGACAACGGCAACGGCTACTGCAAGAACTGCGGCGCGGACCTGAACGCCGGGAACCGCTGCAAGTGCGGCAAGATCCACACCGGTCCGTTCGCGTGGCTGATCAAGTTCTTCCACAGCATTCAGTATTTCTTCAAGAACCTCGGCAAATAAGCAAACAGTCTCCTTTCAATCAACCCCGCGCGGCAGGGCTTCGGCTCTGTCGCGCGGGCGGCTTTTTTCAGATGGCAGGAAGCAAGAAGGCGAAAGTAGCGCCGCCCAACGGGCGGCTAACCCCCCTCCGTCCGTGCCCAGTCGGCTGACAGCCGACGGCTACGGAGCGCTGCGCAAAACGCAACGCGAAGCCGATCGAAAACCGGCTCCTACGGGGTTGGCTTGAATCAGCCGCCGTTGGGCGGCGCTACGGCGTAAACGTAAAACAGTCGATCGGAGATCGGCGCTACCCTTTTTTCTTCATTCCAAATTTCACATTCCAAAACCCAAACAATACGCAACGCAGAACAGGGCGACCACACAGGGTCGCCCCTACATAATAAAGCCCGACGTTGCTGACTTTTTATTCAGTTTTTTCTATCTTCAGTTTCTTCTTTTCATCTGCCACTTGCACACTGCACACTCCGCACTGCACACTAAAAAAAGCCGCCCGAAGGCGGCTTTTGCTGATGACTGTCTGCGCACTGTGCACTGTGCACTCTTATCCGATCTGCTTCGACACGGTGCCGTCCGCGCAGACGCGCAGCGTCGCGCCGGAGCCGGAGCCGCTCTGTTTGAGCACCTGATTGCGGGCTGGGTTGTACATGTTGACGCCGCCCTCGTTGCCGTGCGCCTGAATCTGCCATTTGACAAAGACCGGCAGACCGAACGAAACCGTGTATGTGCCGCCGCCGGCGTTCCAGACGCGGACCGCGAAGTCGCAGCAGTTGGAGCCGAGGGGCAGCCAGAGGTTCTGTGACAGAATCGCGTCGCTGACGCTGTTCAGTTCGCTTTGGCTGAGCCGGTGGCTGTTCGAGACCGTGCCGCTCATCGAAAACCGCGCGGCGCAGTAGGATTCGACGTTATAGTAGATCCCGTTGCCGTCGGAGCGCGTCAGCCCGAAGTTGCCGAGCGAAACGCCCTGATGCGGCGGCAAAGAATAGGCGCCGACCTTCTGTGTCTTGCCCGAGAGATTCTCTACATAGATCCAGACGTGACCGAGCGACGGCGCGCCCGACCAGCGGTAGCAAAGGTAGATCTTCGCGACGGTGTTGTCGGCGGCGAAGGCGGGAACGGCACAGCAGCACAGAATGGCGAGCACCAGAAGAAATGATACAATCCGTTTTTTCATTTTTGAGGGACCTCCCGGCGTGAATCACGCTGTTTTGGGTTTACTGCTTCTGGTTGCGGAGTTCCGGTCTGCCGCAGCACTTCTTGTACTTCTTGCCGCTGCCGCACGGACACGGATCGTTCGGTCCGACCTTGTCGCTCTTAGACTTGCGGACGGTCCGGTTCTGTTCGCTGCCGTCGCCCGCGCCGGAGGTGCCGGTGACCTTCGCCACCTGTTCGCGTTTGACCTCTTCGTCCGTTTTGAACGGCGCGGAAAGGACGATGCGCACGGTGTCCTCGCGGATGGAGGCGATCATGGCGTCGAACATATCCGCCGTTTCTTCACGGAAGGCGACGATCGGATCGCGCTGGCCGTAGGCGACAAGCCCGATGCCGCGCTTGAGCTCATCGACCGCGTCGATGTGATCCATCCACTTGAGATCGACGCAGCGAAGCAGCATGGCGCGCTCGATGTCGCGCATGGTCTCGGCGCCGAATTCCGCCTCGCGCCTGTCGTGCAGCGCGTGGGCGCGGCTTTGGAGCGTTTCAAGGATCTCGTCCGCGTCGGGGATGTCGTCGGTGAAGTCGTGCTCGTCTGTCAGCCAGCCGTTGTACTTTTCACGCAGCGACGCAAGGTGCCATTCCTCCTTCGGCACGCCCGACGGGCAGAAGAACGCGACGGAATCCTCGAGGGTTTCGTCGATCATTTTGGCGATGACGGGCTTCATGTTTTCACCCTGCAGCACCTGGTCGCGCTGGGAGTAGATGACGTTCCGCTGGCGGTTCATGACGTCGTCGTAGGCGAGGACGTGGCGGCGGGTGGCGAAGTTGTTGCCCTCGACCTTCCGCTGGGCGGATTCCACCTGGCGGGTGATGAGACCCACTTCGATCGGCATATCCGCGTCAACGGGGAGACTGTCCATGATGGCGCTCATGCGGTCGCCGCCGAACAGGCGCAGAAGATCGTCCTGCATCGAAAGGAAGAACCGGCTTTCGCCCGGGTCGCCCTGACGGCCGCTTCGGCCGCGCAGCTGGTTGTCGATCCGGCGCGACTCGTGTCGCTCCGTGCCGATAATAAACAGACCGCCGGCTTCGCGCACCTTGTCGGCTTCGTCCTTGATCTCTTCTTTATACTTCGCTTCGAGCTCCTTGAAGGTGCGTCTGGCTTCGAGGATCTCTTCGTTGTCGGTGTCGCCGAAGCCGTCCGCTTCCGCAATGATCTCCTCCGGGATCTCCATACGGCGCATCTCGCTCTTCGCGAGGTATTCCGCGTTACCGCCGAGCATGATGTCGGTACCGCGGCCCGCCATGTTCGTGGCGATCGTGACCGCGCCGTATTTACCGGCCTGCGCGACGATTTCGGCTTCCTTGTCGTGGTGCTTCGCGTTGAGGACGTTGTGCTTGATTCCACGCTTTTTGAGCGCGTTCGAGAGCCGTTCGCTCTTTTCGATCGAGACCGTACCGACCAGCACGGGCTGACCCTTTTCGTGGCACTGGAGGATCTGTTCGATGATCGCGTTGAACTTGAACTGTTCGGTCTTGTAGATCACGTCGTCGTTGTCGATACGGATGACCGGCTTGTTGGTCGGGATCTCCACCGCGTCGAGTGAATAGATCTCGCGGAACTCGTTGACCTCCGTCATGGCGGTACCGGTCATACCGGACAGCTTTTCGTAAAGACGGAAGTAGTTCTGGAAGGTGATCGTGGCGAGCGTCTTGTTCTCGCGGGCGATCTTGACGCCCTCCTTCGCTTCGAGCGCCTGATGGAGGCCTTCGTTATAGCGGCGGCCGATCATGATGCGTCCGGTGAACTCGTCAACGATCAGAACTTCGCCGTCCTTGACGACGTAGTCGATGTCACGCTTCATGACGCCGTGCGCCTTGATCGCGATATTCAGATGGTGCGACAGCGTCAGGTTGTCGGGGTCGGAGAGGTTTTCAACATTGAAATACTGCTCCGCCTTTACGATACCGCTCTTGGTGAGCGTCGCGTTTCGCGCCTTTTCGTCGACGATATAGTCCGCGCCTTCCTGCTCCGCGATGTCCTCAAGGTTCATCTTGGAGTCGGTCTCCTTGATCCGCAGGCACTTGAGTCTCTTGACGAACTCGTTGGCGATCCGGTAGAGATCCGACGACTGGCTGCCCATGCCGGAAATGATGAGCGGGGTCCGCGCTTCGTCGATCAAAATGGAGTCGACCTCGTCGACGATGGCGAAGTTGTGGCCGCGCTGGACCTTTTCGTCGATATACTGGA
>JAFYDS010000203.1 GCA_017544665.1 Clostridia bacterium
AAATATTTTCAAAAATTTGTGTTGTAACTATTGACATTACATCAATGTTGTGTTATAGTGCAGTCAAGATGAAACCGCGACGGTTACATTGCAATTATTTTTTTGGAGGATACTACCATGACAAACATCGAAAAGGCGCTGGCTCTCATCAACACTTTCGCCACCGGCGACACCGAAACTGCGAAGGGACTTCTGGCTCCCGGCTACATCCAGCACAACCTCGCCTACGGCACAGGCGCTGACGCCTTCGTCGGGAGCGTTGCCTACCTCGGCTCCGCTCCCGTGAAGACCACCGTCAATAATATCCGCGCATTTGAGGACGGCGACAAAGTGTTCCTGCAGACCGTTTACAACTTCGCAGGTATGGGCGAACAGGTCGCGTTCGACATCTTCCGTTTTGACGCTAACGGTAAGATCGCCGAGCATTGGGACAATCTCACTGCCAAGGCAGATCCGAATCCCTCCGGCCATTCCCAGATCGATGGCACGATTGAGAAGAAGAACGTCGATAAGGAAGAAACCCGCACTGTCGTTGCCTCCTTCGTAGGGGATGTTCTCCGAGGCGAGAATCCCGGTAAGCTGACCGACTATTTCGACGGCGATAACTACATCCAGCACAATATCAGCATTGCCGACGGTCTGTCCGGCCTCGGCGCTGCTCTTGCGGCGCTCGCCGAGCAGGGCATCCAGATGATCTATACCAAGACGCACTATGTCTTTGCCGACGGCAACTACGGGCTGGCGGTCAGCGAAGGTACTTTCGGAGGCGTTCCCACCACCTACTACGACCTGTTCCGTGTAGAGGACGGCAAGATTGCCGAGCATTGGGACGTCATGGAAACATTGGCCGCAGAGGATACCTGGGCAAATTCTAATGGCAAGTTTTGATGTAAGTATTGAAATTACAGCAAAAACCGAGTAGAATGATAACAGGAGGTGTTGTGCTATGCAGATTTCAAGCAGATTCACGGTAGCGCTGCATATCTTCACCTGCGTAGAAGTCTTCAAGGATGAATACAAGGTGACGAGCGACTTCCTTGCCGGGTCGATCAACACCAATCCTGTTATCATTCGCAAAATTCTGACGCAGTTGAAAAATGCCGGGCTGATCGAGGTCGCCAGAGGCACCGGCGGCATCACGATCACAAAGCCGCTGAAAGAAATCACGTTCTACGACGTATATGAGGCGATCGAGCCGGTAGAAAACGGCGATCTGTTCCGATTCCATGAGAACCCGAATCCCGAATGCCCGGTGGGACGGAACATCCACGCGCTGCTCGATCGGAAGCTGCAGGCCATACAGAGCGCTATGGAAGACGAGATGAAGCGATATACCGTCGAGGATCTCCGCTCCGGCACGCTGGAGCTGATCGCAAACGAATAACGGCAGGGCTCCGGGGCAGTTTCTCGGGGCCTTGTTTTTGAAGATATGATCTGATCGGAGGAAAAGAAAATGATCAAAGTCGCGTTCTACGATACAAAGGCATACGACAAGCCGTCTTTTGAAGCTTACGGCGGGCAGAACGGTATCGAATTCCGCTTTCTTGAAACGAAGCTGAATACGGACACCGCCGCGCTGGCCGAAGGATGCGGCGCGGTATGCGTTTTCGTCAACGACGACGTAAACGCCGAAGTCATCGAGAAACTGTACAAAAGCGGCGTGAGACTGATCGCTCTGCGCTCGGCGGGCTACAACAACGTGGACGTAAAAGCCGCATTCGGAAAGATCCACGTCGTTCACGTCCCCGCGTATTCCCCTTACGCCGTCGCCGAGCACGCGGCGGCGCTGCTGTTGACGAGCGTGCGGCGCATCCATAAGGCGTATAACCGGACGCGGGAATTCAATTTCTCGCTGAACGGCTTGACGGGCTTCGATCTGCACGGCAAAACCGTCGGCGTGATCGGTGCGGGCAAGATCGGACGGATCTTTATCGATATCTGCCGCGGGTTCGGGATGCGCGTGCTCGCCTTCGACCGCCATCCCGCCGACGACGGGATCGAATACGTATCTCTTGATGATTTGCTCCGCCAAAGCGACGTCATTTCGCTGCATTGCCCGCTGACAGACGAAACGCGCCATCTGATCGACGGCGCGGCGATTGCAAAAATGAAGAAAGGCGTTGTGGTCGTCAACACCTCGCGCGGCGCGCTGATCGACGCCGAAGCGCTGCTGGAAGGGATCAAGGAGAGAAAGATCGGCGCGGCCTGTCTCGACGTTTACGAAGAGGAAGCGGACGTTTTCTTTGAGGACCGTTCCGGGCACATCATGGACGATGAGCTGCTTTCGCGGCTTCTTTCCATGCCCAACGTGATCGTCACCTCACATCAGGCGTTCCTCACGCAGGACGCGCTGGACAATATCGCCGAGACGACCGTGAACAACATCCTTTCGTATTACGATAACGACGGGATCTGCGACAACGAGCTGTGTTATCGCTGCGGGAATATCGAACAGTGCAAGAAACAGCGCAGGGGAAAATGCTTCTGATTCTCCGGGAAATGCAACAGGCGCCGCCATCTTGGCAGCGCCTGTTTTTTCATTTCCGGAATCAGAGTTCCTTCGCCAGCAGCCAGTAGCATTCGTCCTTTTCCGGACGCATATTCTCATCCATGGCGCATGGATCCACATAGCAATCCTTAACCTTTTCGGTAAACCCCATGCGGCGGTACAGCCGGACATTCTGTTCTTCCTCCGGGCCCACCCCGATGGTCACCCGCCGGAAGCCGCTCGCCTTCAGGTCGGCCAGGACGGTTTCCATCATCCTGCT
>JAFYDS010000204.1 GCA_017544665.1 Clostridia bacterium
AGTAGGGGCTGGTGTAGTTGATGGCCATCGGCCAAGTCACGGCCTGCGTGCATGCCTCATCGTAGTACCAGCCGGTGAATCTGTAGTAGGACTTGGACGGATCGGTCGCAGGCTTCTGCACCGAACCGATCAGCGTCGTCGTGATCGAGGACGGCACATTGCGCACGTCCGTCTGGTTGGCCACGAATTCCACGCTGACCATCTTGGTCTTGCCCTCAACATTGTTGATCGCATTGGAAAGATTCACACGCATCTGATCGACCGTGCTCTGGTAACGGCTGTCGAGCGGACGGTCATACGCAATGTCTTCCAGCGCGTCAACCAGCGCCGAAGCGTAGGAATACTGATAGTACTTACCGTATGTGCCGTCGGAATATGCCGTGTAGAAATCGGGAACCAGCGTTTCGGGGATCGTTGCGATAATGGAGTCGATGCGGGAATAATCCGCCGAACCGTACTTCATACCGGACACCCATGCGCCGGTACCTGCATTGTACTTCGGGAGCGCGGCGTTCAGCCCGGAGGCTGCCGCCTGCACCACTTCGTTCGACACATCTTGTCTTCCGTAGATGTACCATGCCCACTGCAGAGCGGCGTAGTATTGATCCCACGTACGGAAACCGGAGCCGACGCCGGACGGGGTCGTGTTCATGAACTGCGAAGCCTGATAGTTTGCCGCAGTCGCCGTGGCCAGCGCAGTTGCGAGATCCGTTTTGTCGTAGGAAATAATCGCCATGGAATAGTGCGTGGTGGACGTGTGGCTGGAAGTCGCTGTGATACCCAGCGATCTGGTCACGTTGCCTTCGCACTTGATCTGCGTATTGATGATTGCGTAGTGTCCCGCCGTCGGTACGGCGCCGATGTACGAGTCGGCAACGACCTGCGCGCCGCTGAGCTTCGTCTCACCCGTAATGGTTATGGAGTACGCGTTGGTAGCCGCGCCGTCGAGCGTCTGACCCGTGATAGTCGAACCCTCGTAGTAGAAGGGATGGTTGCCGTCTTCGTCCGACAGATTATGCCGGCAGACCATAGTCTGAAGAGGCGTTTCCGACAGATCGCTGTAATTGCCTGTGTCCACATAGTACGTACCTGTCGCCCATGCGCCGCATTCGTCCGAACGGTTGCCGCCGGTGCTGCCGCGGTCGACGCGCCAGTAGTAAGAGGAGGCCGCGGGGCCTGTCGCGATCACATGCGTTCTGGCGCCGGTGTTGATGTAGCACTGCTGCGCGTTCGAGTCGTCGGTCGACGTCGCCTCGTTACCGAACAGAGGCTGGATCCACTCGATGTGGTAGTTCTCGGTCGCGTGCGACGCGAACGAGTTATTATGCGTCAGATACACGGAGAAACCGGGGTTGTTGTAGAGGGGCTTGACCTGGGTCCACGCCTCGGAGGTATACGCGATACCGTTGACCTGATAGGTAAAGGTCCACTTGACCATGCTCGAGCCGTCCGCGCTGGGCGCAGTCTTGAGCGTGCCGCCGTTTACCGCCCAGGAGTAACCGTCCTGACCCTGCTTGATACGCGTGCCGAGCGAAATGCCGGTGTCGCTGCAGGCGAGCGCGACGTCCTTGACTTCGGCGCCGTTAGCGGTCGTGATCTGGATAAAGACGTTCCCGGCAGCCTTGACGTTGGAACCTCTCTGGTAGTAGTCGGTACCGTAGGTTTCGAGATACTGCGGCACCGTGATCTGTACGTTTGGATTCATAACATTCGTAACGGTGCGCGGTACTGTAGGCGCGGCGCTGCCGATCACGGTGAACGCGACCGTCATCGTGGTGAAAACCATCACGACTGCCAGCAGCGCGCTGAGTGTGCGCTTGACATTTGACATACTTGAGTTCCCTCCATTCAGTTTTGTACATCAACCGTGCTGCCCGCATCGGCCGAGAACTCCTTACAAAGTTCCGAAAACGAAAATAATTCGGTTTCGCCCATGCAGACACACACTACTATGCAAGATAACTCTATCACATTTATGCAACAATGTCAATATAAATTGCCGAAAACAGAACTCTTTTTTTGCATATTTTCCACGATAAAACACCCCTCTTTGCGGTTTCCCGTGCCCGAACATTTCTTACCAGCAGAAATTATAAAAAAACTATTGAAAAAATTTTTGATTTGTGTTAGTATACTTGATGATATTCCTTAATATGTGGCGTAGTATAGGTTATTGTCCCTTCGTAATCGAAGGAATGCAAAGGAGCTGAGAAGAGTGGAAGACGCGACACGTGCAGTTTCTCCAGCCGCTTTGTACGAGAGGCTGGAGCAGGTCTATCGCCTGCTGTGCGGCAAGGTCGGCTCCCGATCGCTCGGCAGCGGTCAGGGACGGTACCTGCAGCTGCTGCTCTCGCGCGACGGCCTGACGCAGGCGGAGCTTGTCCCCCTGCTCGGCGTTTCCCCCTCAACGGCCAGCGAACTGACGGACAAGCTGCTCGCCGCGGGACATATCGACCGCAAAAAGGACGCCGCCGACAAGCGCCGCGTGCTGATCTTTATTACGGACAGCGGGCGCGAAGCCGCCGACGCGTTCCGGCAGGAGTCCGCCGGCGCGCTCTGCGATGCGTTCAGCGTGCTCCCGCCCGAGAGCCAGGCACAGCTTTTTGCGCTGCTGGGCAGTATGCTCGAGCCGGACAAGTCCTGCGAGGCGCTGCCGGAGCCGATGATCCGTCCCGGCAAACGTATTTAGCTATCCATTCGTCCTTCGGGACGATTGAATAAATCTATGAAAGGAGTCAAAATCATGGGAATTCTTGAAGCTGCTCTGACCGTTATTCTGAAGGCGTTCGCATGGGTCACCACTTCCGGTGCATCCAAAGTTGCGTACGAAGCCCTTACCGCGGTTATGAACCTCATCCTGAAGATCGCCAGCTCGCTCGGTCTGAAGAGCGAATAATCCGATGTACAGGAATTCAGGTTTGTTCTGAAAAGAATCTTGTTCATTCTTTTGGCCAACAGAATAAGCAAAAAAAGGACGCTCCGCACGGGGCGTCCGATTTTTTCGCGCATCACGATTTTGGGTTCTTCACGGGAAGTTGAGGTTTTTTCGCTCTCCTACAATATAAAATGCGGTTAGGGGCACGGCAGCCAGCCGTGTCCTTTGCCATCTCAAAGCCGAAGCTGTAGAATGGGAGAGGAAATG
>JAFYDS010000205.1 GCA_017544665.1 Clostridia bacterium
CGTCGTCCTTGAGCTCGAGCCGGTCGATCTCTTCCTGACTTTTGCCTGCGCGCAGGAGCATTTCGGTCTGAACTTCCTTATTCTTGTACCAGAGCGCGCCGTCCTTTTCATAGGTGTAGCCGCGCTTTGTCAAAAGGTCGATCACGTCTTTGATCGCGCCGGACTCGTGCAGCGTCTTTTCGCTGAACCACGTGTCGTAGTGGATGCGATAGACGCCCATCGCTTTTTTCATGTTCTGGATGTTTTTCGGCAGAGCGAAATCGACGAGCGCCTGCCGGCGTTCGGCTTCGTCCGCGGCAAGATATTTGTCGCCGTAAACGGCGGCGAACTCGCTCGCACGTTCTTTGATATCTTCGCCGTGATAGCTGTCCTCGGGCAGCTCGACCGCGTCTTCGCCCCTGAAGATCTGCTGATAGCGGACGTCGAGCGACAGCGCGAACTTTTCGATCTGGTTGCCCGCGTCGTTGATATAGAACTCGCGGTGGACGTCGTAGCCGGCGTAGTCGAGCACAGCGGCAAGGCAGTCGCCCAGCGCGCCGCCGCGCGCGTTGCCCATGTGCATCGGGCCGGTGGGGTTCGCGGACACGAACTCGACGTTGATCTTTTTGCCCTCGCCGTAATCGCTGCGGCCGTAGCTGCCGCCCGCGGCGCGGACGTCCTTCAATACGTCGGCAAAGAACGCGCCGCCGAGATAGAAGTTGATGAAGCCGGGGCCCGCGACGCGCACTTCGGAAAAGTAGGTATCGGAAAGGTCCATCTCCGCGACGAGCGCGTCCGCGATCTTACGCGGCGGGAGGCGGAACGTACGGGCGTTCGCCATGGCGGCGTTGGTGGAATAATCGCCGTTTGCTTTATCGGCGGGGACTTCAACAATAAACGGCGCGAGCTCTCCCTGCGGCAGGGTCTCTTTCGCCTGCGCGGCCTTGACGGCGGCGTCGATCAGCGACAGGATCTGTTCCTGTACGCGCTGCACAGTCAGTTTCATAAACGGAACCTCCGGATTTATTGGGCAGCCGGCGCGGCGGACGCTCCCGGCTTTGTCAGTTGGATATCAAACGTGAATTCACCGAGCGGGACCATGTCCACGTCGGTGCAGTAGCGAAAACGCAGCGTGCCGCCGTTTCGCTTCATATTGGATTGCACCTGCAGCGCGGACACGCCGAGCATGAACGACCCGAACGGGGTCTGGTGCTGCGAAATATGGCGCACATTCGGCTCGAGGATCATCTGCGTTTCATACGCGCCCTCGCGGCTGATCGTGACGCTGCGGCCGTCTTTGACGCGCAGCTGCGTGACGCAGCCGTCCAGCTCGCCGCCCTCGTCATGGTAGGTGATGATATAGTCCGGCTCTTCGCCCTGCAGCGTAGCGTGCGAGGTGATATCAAGCGTTTCCTGCTTGCCGTCCATGTTTTGTACCGTATGGATCCGGATCAGGCAGTCCTGCTGCATCACGTCACCTCCCATTCGCCAAACGGCCCAGTTTTGCTTTCCATATACTATAACATAATTGTGAACAAAAAGCAAGAGTCCCGGGCACAAAATCCTTCGTTGCTTTTTGCGCTTGACGAAGACGGAAAATCAGGGTATAATAAACCATCTGCAATAAAGAAGGTGAAACCATGTTTCTTTGCTATAACGCGCCCGCGAATATGAGCTATTTCGGTTGGGAGAATGAGGCGCTGCCCCTCGGCAACGGTCGCATCGGCGTCAAGGTGTTCGGCGACCCGCAGTGCGAGCTGCTCGCGTTCAACGAAAAGACGCTCTGGTCGGGCGGTCCCACGACGCCGCAGTTCCATTACGGAATCAAAAACGCGGACGGCGGCAAGACGTATCGCGCAATCCGCGACCTGCTGCTTTCCGGCGACATGAAACAGGCGCAGAGCGCCATGCCGCAGCTGCAGGGAGACGAAGACGGCTCCGGCAACTATCAGTCGTTCGGCTCGCTCTATCTGCGCTTTGACGAGATCGGCGGCGTGGACCACTATGTGCGCGACCTCGAACTGGACTCCGCGTCGGCGATGGTGAACTTCCGCGCCAACAAGGTCGTCTATTCCCGCCACTACTTCGTCAGCTATCCCGACAATGTGTTCGTCGGCAGGATCGAGGCGGCGCATCAGAAGTCGCAAAAGGAAGAAGAGGAAGGGGAGGAGGCACCCCCGCCGACCTTCTCGTTCGACGCCTACTTTGTTTCCGACCAGAAGGGCGTTTCCGTGTCGGAAGACAATACGATCACCGTGGAGGGCACCGTGCAGGCGAATATCGGTCTCGACGCGGAGCCGGACGAAGACGCCAACGCTATGCGCTACGGCGCCGCGATCCGCTTCATCGCGCAGGACGGTACCGTCACGGCGACCGAAAACGGCGGTATCCGTGTTGAAAACACAAGCAGCGTCGTGCTGATCGCGTCGCTCGCGACCGATTATAAAAACAACTTCCCCGTCTTTTCCGACGGGAGCGACCCGCTGCGCGACAAGGCGCTGCCCGCCGTCGAAGCGGCGTCGGAGAAGACCTTCGGTCAGCTGTACCGCACCCACCTTGACGACTACCGTCCGCTGTATCAGAAGGTGGAGTTCTCGCTCGACGAAGAGCAGATCGCCCATCCGGTCGATTTCATGCTCAAGCGCTTCGACAAAAAAGGGGAGTACAAACGCCAGCTGATCGCCATGCTGTTCCAGTACGGGCGCTATCTGCTGCTTGCGTCTTCGCGCGAGGGGACGCTGCCCGCAAACCTGCAGGGCATCTGGAACGCCAAAAACAACCCGCCCTGGCGCGCGGACTATCATCTGAATATCAACCTCGAAATGAACTACTGGCCGGCCTATGTGACGGGTCTTGCCGCCGCTGCGGGTCCGATGCGCGACTATATCGCCTCGCTGCGCAAGCCCGGCAGACTGATCGCGGCGCAGACGCTCGGCGTCGGCAGTGCGGATGCGGCCGATTCGCCCGCGCTGGAAGAGCCGACCGGCTGGGCGGTGTTCACCCAGAGCGGTCCGCTCGGGATGTGCGGTCCCGGCTCCGACTGGCACTGGGGCTGGGAGCCGACCAACGGCGCGTGGGCGGCGGCGCAGCTGTTCGACTGCTACGCGTTCGACCACGATCTTGACGCGCTGAAAGAAACGGTATATCCGACGATGGAGGAAGCCGCGCGGCTGTTCTCACAGCTCTTATGTGAAGACAAGCAAAGCGGCAGACTGGTCATGGCGCCCGGCTGTTCGCCAGAACAGGGCCCCGCAACGGCAGGCTGCACCTATGACCAGACGATCCTATACGCGCTGTTTGACGCCGTGATCGAAGGCGCGGCGGCGCTCGACGAAAACGGCTGCGGCGATCTGGTCGATCACGCGCTCGTCGAAACGCTCAAGTCGCAGAAGGACCGCCTGTCTCCGCTGCAGATCAACCGCCGCGGACAGATCAAGGAGTGGTACGGCGAAGACGACTTCCCGCGCTTCGGCAATCCCTACGGGATCGACAGGCTGCACCGCCATATCTCCCATCTGATCGGCCTGTATCCGTTCTCGCTGATCGACGAAACAACGCCGGAACTGCAGCAGGCGGCGAAAACGTCTCTGCTGTCGCGCGGCGACAAGACCACCGGCTGGGCGCTGGCGCACCGCCTTTGCTGCGCGGCGCGGCTCAAAGAAGGGGACCTTTGCGACAACCTGATCTCGCAGGTGCTCAAGACAGCCGTGATGAAAAACCTCTTCGGCACCCATCCGCCGTTCCAGATTGACGGCAACTTTGGCTTCACCGCCGGTGTCGCGGAAATGCTGCTGCAAAGCCACAACGGTCTGATCCGGATTTTGCCCGCGCTCCCGAAGGAGTGGCACAGCGGTTCCTATAGCGGTCTGCACGCCCGCGGCAACGTCACGGTCGGCGCGCGCTGGAAAAACGACCGCCTCAAAGAGGGCACGCTCTGCGCGCACGACGGCGGCACGATCCGCCTGATCTACGACGGCAAGATCATCCTTGTCCAGGACGCCAGCGGCGCGGAGATCGAAACCGCCTTTGAAGACGGCGTCACCTCGTTCGAAGCGAAGCCCGGCGTGGTCTATACGTTTTCCTGATCGGAATTATACATTAATATATAAGGAGACGCTTCCCATATGAAACGAACCAGACTCATCGCATTGCTGCTTTCTCTGGTGCTTCTGTGCGCGCTGACCGCCTGCGGCGAAAAAACGCAGACGACCGCCGACACGACGACAAGCGCAGCGGCGAAGACAGATCCGCAGCAGACTGAAACCGACCCAACAAAGGAGGAAACCACAATGGAACACACGAAAGTCTTATTTACAATGGAAAACGGCGGCACGTTCACGATCGAGCTGTATCCCGAATACGCGCCGAAGACCGTTGAAAACTTTATCAAGCTGGTGGAGAGCGGCTATTATACCGGCACCACCTTCCACCGCGTCTATCCCGGCTTCATGGCGCAGGGCGGGGAGGGCGCCGACACGCCGACGATCAAGGGCGAGTTCGCCTCCAACGGCTTTTCGCAGAACACGCTCAGTCACACCCGCGGCGTGGTGTCGATGGCGCGCACGACCGTGAAGGATTCCGCCTCCAGCC
>JAFYDS010000206.1 GCA_017544665.1 Clostridia bacterium
CGATCACGTCTGCGGGCGTCGCGTTCGTGGTCAAATCGCTGTCATGCGGCTGCACGCCCCGCAGCAGATCGCGTACGGCGCCGCCGACAAAAAAGGCTTCAAAGCCAGAGTACTCGAGCCGTTCCAGTACGAACAGTCCTTCCTGCGGCAACATTTCCATTCAGACGCCCCCTTTCCGTTTTTACTTTTGTATCTTGACGATTAATTTACTTTTTTTATATTATACAAAAATACAAAATTTTTGCAATAGTGGTTGAATCAAAACAAAATTTATGTTATTATAGTGAAACAGGATTTCATGAAAAAGAGGATACGGTTATGGGAAATTCAAATCGTTTGTTCCGGAAAGCGAAATTCGGCGGCTTCAATAAAGAGGACGTCATGCAGTATATCGAAACCATGAAAAAAGACTTCTTCGATTACAAGGCACAGGTCGAAGAGACAATACACGAGCTGAACGAGCGCCTCGCCTCATTTGAAGGGACGGGCGATGCGTCCGCTGAAAAGGCGGCGGTTTTCGCCGACGGCAACGCGCTTTCAATCAACGAGGCGACCGAGCATCTCAAGCAGGTCGCGGACGAGCTTTGCGACAAGATGAGCCGCCTGATCGGCAGGATCCGTGACGAGGATGTGGACGAAACCGAACCGCAGCCCGCGCCGGAACCGGAAGCGCCCGTACTGCCGCAGGATAAGGTGGAGTCACTGCTCAGCAGTCTGTTCACCGGCAAAAAGAGCGACGCGCCCGCGCCGGCCGACACGCCGAAGACGTTCGATCTGAACGACGTATTTCCCGCCTATACAAAACAAGGCTGAATCTGAAAGAACTATGAAATACCTGTCCTTTCAATTTGCGGGACAGGTATCTTTCTTCAAGAGAAAGGATGTGAAAGCTTGAATCTTCGATGGAAACGGGGCCTGCTGATTTTCTGCGCGCTTCTGCTTCTCGCCGCATTCCCCTTTGCTGCGCAGGGCGCAAGTTCGTTTGAAAAATCGCTTGCCGGCTTCCCCGAAAGCTATCGCGTCATTCTGCGCGAAGTACACGAAAAGCACCCGAACTGGGTATTCAAGCCGATGCAGACAGATCTGCGCTTTACCGACGCGGTCGACGCGGAAAGCAGCTACAACCGCTCGCTCGTCCCCGCCTCGAACAATTACAGTTATATTTTCAAGAGCCACGAGAGCAGCGATTACAACGCCGCCGGCGACTACTATATTCAAAAGGACGGCGGCTTCTGTACCGCGAACAAATACGCCGTCTCCTACTTCATGGATCCGCGCAACCATTTCACGGACGGCGGCATCTTCCAGTTTGAGGATCTGAGCTTTGATCCCTCGTTCAATGTGGACGCGATCGAAGTGATTTTGTCCGGCACGTTCATGTACCAGACAAAGCCGACGTATTACACCTCCTCCGGCGCGACCAAGACGTCGGACGAAACCTACGCCGAAATGATCTACAGCGCGGGCAAGTCCTACAACATCAACCCCTGCTATCTCGCTTCCAAGATCCGCAGCGAGATCGGCTCGACGCCCTCCGGCTCCGTGACGGGACGCAACAGCACTTATCCGGGCATCTACAACTATTACAATATCGGCGCGACGGACGGCTCCGGCGCCATCACACGCGGCCTTGCCTGGGCGGCGAACAGCTCCGCCGGCACCTACCACCGCCCGTGGACAAGCCCGAAAAAAAGCATCGTCGGCGGCGCGGAGTTCCTTGCCGCGACCTATATCGCCAAAGGGCAGTTCACCGGCTATCTCCAGCGCTTCAACGTCAACCCCGACAGCAGCTACCAAGTCTATCAGCATCAGTATATGACCGCTTTGCACGGCGCGGCGGAACAGAGCTACAGTTCCTATTACACCTACCTTTCCAACGGCCTGCTCGATAACGCATTCATCTTCTCGATTCCCGTTTATGAGGATATGCAGGGCGCGAGCGACAATTCCGGTTCGCTGACCATTGAGGACGCGAAGAACCAGACCGCAACCGTCGCCCTGTCGACCAACATCAACGTCCGAAAGGGACCGTCGCAGAACTACGACAAGCTGGATCTAACCCTCGCACCCGGCGCAAAGGTAACAATCCTCGATACGTTCTTCACCGACACGATGTATTACGACAGCATTTTGCGATATCCGAACTGGTATAAAGTCAAATTCAAGCAGGATGGTTCCACCTACACGGGCTACGTCCCCTGCGGCTTTTTGAAGATTCAGACCGCCAAATCGGTCAGCCGCGGCGATTACACGCCGAAGACGAAGGGCGGCAGAGAGCTGAAATTCCGCTACGTTTCGCTCAATCCGGATAAAGTGACTGTCGTGAACGACACGTCGCTCAATTTCAAATCGAACGGCTCCGCCGGCGTCCTCGCTTATGACTCGACGGGACGCTTTGCGATCCTGCAGTATAACATCAGCTCAAAAGGCGGCAACACGTCCACCACCGCAACGAACGAACCCACAACGAACGCGCCGCAGCCGACAACAGGCACGACAGCACCCCCGACGACACAGCCGACGACAAAACCGACGCCGGTGACAGTCGGCGTTCCGCAAAATCTGAAACAGAACGCCGGGACGGACGAGAGCGCGACGATCGCGTGGGACGCTGTTCCGAACGCGTCCGGCTATCGCGTCTATGTTTATGATACCGTGCAAAAATGCTTCCAGCCGCAACTGACGACAGCGAAGCCGAGCGGCACGGTCCAGGACCTTTCGGTCGGTAAAACCGCGCTCGTCAAGGTGAAGGCTTTTCTGGAAAAGAACGGCAAAAGCTACTGGTCTGACGCCTCTTCCGCCCTGACCGTCTATACCACGCTCGCGGCGCCTGCCGGTTTCAAGCAGTCCGGCTCCGCCACCGATTCGATCTCACTTTCATGGAAAACGGTCAACGGCGCTTCGTATTATCAGGTGTACCGCTATAACAAGAGCAGCAACTCGTTCCAGAAGCTGCTGACGGGCGGACAGACGACCTGTACAGTCACCTCTCTTTCGACCGATACGACCTACCGTTTCAAGGTGCGCGCCGTGCGCGACCTGCCGGGCGGCCTGCTCGAAGGGAAGCTGACCGATGAATGCAAAGCGGTCACAGGTCCGGCGATCGTGAAGGGCGTCGCGCAGAAATCCACGACAAGCAGCAGCTATCTGCTTGTCTGGGACGCCGTCACAGGCGCGGCAGGTTACAAGGTCTTCTCCATCGATCCGAAGACCTACGCCTATACGCTGATCGGCAAAACAAAAAATGCCAAACTGAAAATCGCGGATCTTGAACCGGGCGAACTGACCGTCTATGTTGTTAAAGCGTATTCCAAAAAAGACGGCGGCACCTATTACGGGTCCAACAGCACGGAATATCTCGCTTCGACCTGTCCCGCAAAGGTGAAGTCAGTCGAACAGATCGAAAGCGGGCCGAGCAGTGTATCGTTCAACTGGAAAGAGGTCAACAATGCCTCCGGGTACGGCGTTTACCGCTACA
>JAFYDS010000207.1 GCA_017544665.1 Clostridia bacterium
GAGATCGCCTCGGTCGGCTTCCGGGCCGCGGACTATGACGAGCTGGCAAAGAAATACGACCCCGAAAAGCTGCAGTACGGCTACAACGAGGTCGATGGCGAAGAGATCTATTTCATCCCCAACCCCGCGCTCGGCCTTTGGATCAACCGGGAAGCCTTTGAGGGGTAAGCATATCGGGACCGATACGCGCTCCTTTCGGCAACTGCTTTACAAAAAACGACCGCTTTGATCGAAGCGGTCGTTTCTCTTTGCTTTATTCCTATCATAAGGTATCTGTTCTTATGCGTGAATCTTCCGCTCGAAGCGGTTCTTTTCGTGCTCTCCCGGCACCGTCGTCGGGTAATTGCCGGAGAAGCAGGCGCAGCAATAACCGTCGCAGTCCGCCAGTTCACGCAGCGCGTCGAGCGGGAGGTAGCCCAGCGAGTCCGCGCCGATCAGGGCGGCGGTCTCTTCGACCGTGTGACGGCAGGCGATCAGCCCGTCCTGCGAGTCGATGTCCGTCCCGTAAAAGCAGGGGAAGAGGAACGGCGGCGAGGAGACGCGCACATGCACCTCTTTTGCGCCCGCGTCGCGCAGCAGAGACACTACCCGGCGCATCGTGTTGCCGCGCACAATGGAATCGTCCACCAAGACAATCCGCTTGCCCCGGAGAACCGGCGCGACCGCCGAAAGCTTGAGCCGGACGGCGTCCACCCGCGCGTCCTGCTCCGGCGCGATGAACGTCCGCCCGATGTATTTGTTCTTGATCAGACCGATCCCGTACGGGATGCCGGCGCGGCGGCTGTAGCCGAGGGCGGCGTCCAGCCCGGAATCCGGCGCGCCGATCACGAGATCCGCGGCGACGGGATGCGTCTCGGCAAGAATTTCTCCTGCCCGGATGCGGGACTGATGAACCGATACGCCGTCGATCACGGAGTCGGGACGGGCGAAATAGATGTATTCGAATATGCAAAGCCGCTTCGGCGCCTTCTCACAGTGTTCCCGGCGCGATGTGACGCCGCCGTCCGTGAAGACCAGAATCTCGCCGGGGAGCACGTCGCGGATGAACGCGGCGCCGACTGCCGTCAGCGCGCAGCTCTCCGACGCGACGACATAGACGCCGTCCGGCGTTTTGCCGTAGCAAAGCGGGCGAAACCCGTGCGGATCGCGGGCGCAAAGCAGCTTTTGCGGCGACATCAGGACCAGCGAATACGCGCCCTCAAGGGTCTCCATCGTTCTGGAGAGCGCGTCCTCAATCGACGGCGTGCGCAACCGCTCTTTGGTGACGAGATAGGCGATCGTCTCGGTGTCACTGGTCGTGTGAAAGATTGCGCCAGACAGTTCCAGCGCGCTGCGCAGGGCAAAGGCGTTGGATAGGTTGCCGTTGTGCGCGAGCGCCATGCAGCCCTTCTGGTGGTTGACTTCGATCGGCTGACAGTTGCGGCGGCTGGTCTGCCCGGTGGTGCCGTAGCGCACGTGCCCGACCGCCATGGTGCCGTACGGCAGCGTGGTCAGCGCCCGGTGAGAGAATACGTCTCCGACCAGTCCGAGATCCTTGTGCGACGTGAACAGTCCGTCGTCGTTGACGACGATCCCGCAGCTTTCCTGCCCGCGGTGCTGCAGCGCGTACAGCCCGTAGTAGGCCAGGGACGCAACGTCCGTTTTCCGCGGCGAGAATACGCCGAACACACCGCATTCTTCATGTAAACTCATGTGCTTCCTCCAAGGAAAAGCGGCACCCCGCCGGGCGCCGCCGTATTTTGTTTATTCCACATCCTGCAAGGCGTCGTAGCCCTCTTCGCCTGTGCGGACCTTGACGACGTTTTCGACGTCGTAGACAAAGATCTTGCCGTCGCCGATATGACCGGTGTAAAGCACCTTCTTCGCCGTCTCGATCACGGAGTGCACCGGCACCTTGGAAACGACGATATCGACCTGCACCTTAGGCAGCAGCGTCGCTTCGAGCTGAACGCCGCGGTAGTATTCGGGCTTGCCCTTCTGGACGCCGCAGCCGAGCACGTGCGAGACAGTCATGCCGGTGATGCCGATCTGCAGCATGGCGTTCTTGAGCGCTTCGAGCTTCGCCTCTTTGCAGACGATCTCGACTTTAGTGAACTTCGGCACGCCTTCTTCGAAGGTCGGGACCTTTTTGATCGGGACGGCTTCCGCGACGGGAACGTCGCCGCTGACGATGACGGGCGCGCTGTCTTCGTCGATCGCTTCAGGGAGCATCGAGAAGCCCGCGTAGGCGGACGGCAGACCGTGCTCCGTTTTGTCGAGACCGATCAGCTCCTCTTCGCGCGAGGCGCGCAGACCGACGACCTTCTTGATCAACAGGAACGTCAGTGTAATCGTAATTGCCGTCCACGCGGCGACCGATGCAAAGCCGAGCAGTTGCAGAGACATCAGCTTGAAACCGCCGCCGTAGAACAGACCGGTGAGCGTTTTGCCGGCGCTGTCGGCAATCGCGTAGCCGGGCGCCTTGTCCGTCGCAAAGAGACCGACGGAAAGCGTACCCCAGACGCCGTTTATGCAGTGGACCGCGACTGCGCCGACCGGGTCGTCAACGTGAAGCTTGTGGTCGAGCAGCCAGACGCCGAAGACGACCAGCAGACCCGCGACCGCGCCGATACAGATCGCACCTGCCGCGTCCGTGACGTCGCAGGGTGCGGTGATCGCCACAAGACCCGCCAGCGAAGCGTTCAGACACATCGAAACGTCGGGCTTGCCGAATTTGACCCAGGTGAAGATCATGCAGACCACGGTCGCCACCGCGGGCGCTACCGTTGTTGTCAGAAAGATGGAACCGAGCTGGTCCACCGAGGTCGCCGCGGCGCCGTTGAAGCCGTACCAGCCGAGCCAGAGAATGAACACGCCGAGCGCGCCGAGCGCGATATTGTGTCCGGGGAAGGCGTTGACCTTTGTGACCTTGCCGCCGGTATCGTATTTGAATTTGCCGATACGCGGACCGAGGATCTTCGCGCCGATGAGGGCGGAGATACCGCCGACCATGTGGATGGCGCAGGAACCGGCGAAGTCGTGGAAGCCGAGCTGGCTCAGCCAGCCGCCGCCCCAGATCCAGTGCGCTTCGATCGGATAGATCAGCGCCGAGATCACGCCGGAATAGATACAGTAGGAGAGGAACTTTGTGCGTTCCGCCATCGCGCCGGAGACGATCGTCGCCGTTGTCGCGCAGAAAACGAGGTTGAAGACGAACGAGGAAAAGTCGAAGCTTTCATACGCCGTGAACAGGTCGAACCCTGGCTTGCCGATGAAGCCGACAAGGTCTTCGCCCATCAGCAGACCGAAGCCGATCACGATGAACATGACGGTCCCGATGCAGAAGTCCATCAGGTTTTTCATGATGATGTTGCCGGTGTTCTTGGCACGGGTGAAGCCCGCCTCGACCATCGCGAAGCCCGCCTGCATCCAGAAGACGAGTGCCGCGCCGATCAAAAACCAGACGGCAAAGATCTGGGCGCCGGACGCCTCCTGTATCGTCTGTAAAAGTGAATCTGTCATCATAATTGCAATACCCCTTTCCGAAGCCGCGCCCGTTTTCGGTGCGCAGCAATCAAAATAACCGCCGACAGAGGTCTTACGTCGGGGAAGTCAGACCCGTTGAGAGAAAGAGGTGAAGACTCCGCCGGCGGTTACCGTCCAATGTTATACCCCGAACAGCAGATCGCCGTAGGTCGGGAACGGCCACGCTTCGTCGCTCGTGACGCTCTCCGCCTTGTCGCAGGGGGCGCGCAGCGCGTCCATCGCGGGCAGCAGGCGGTCGCGGATCGCGTAGCCCTGCTCCGCCACGTCGTCGATCGCTCTGACCGCGGCAGTCTCCATCTCAAGTGCGGCGACCGCGGCGGCGATCTCGTCAGTGAGCTCGCACAGCGTTTTGAGCGTTTCGGTCTCGTAGCCGCAGGCGGCAGACAGCAGCGTTTTCTTGGCGGCGGCAGCGTCCGCGAGCGTCTTCGCATAAGCGCTGACTGCCGGAAGGATCTCCTTGCGCGCCATATCCGCCATTGTGTTCGCTTCGATCAATACCGCCTTGCAGTAGTTGTCGAGCGTGATCTCATAGCGCGAGCGCAGCTCCGCTTCGGTGAAGACCTTGTTGGAAAGCAGCATATCCATGTTCTTCTTGTCGAGCAGATGCGGGATCGCGTCCGGCGTCGTGCGCAGGTTGCAAAGCCCGCGTTCTTCCGTCGCTTCCTTGATCCACGCGTCGTCGTAGCCGTTGCCGTTGAAAAGGATGCGCTTATGGTCCTTGATCGTCTTGCGGATCATCTCGTGCAGCGTCGTTTCAAAGTCTTCGGCGCTCTCGAGCCGGTCAGCATAGATCTTCAGGCTTTCTGCCACGGCGGCGTTGAGCATGATGTTCGTGCAGGAGATGCTGTTGGAGGAGCCTAGCATACGGAACTCGAACTTGTTGCCCGTGAAGGCGAACGGCGACGTCCGGTTGCGGTCGGTCGCGTCTTTCTTGAATTTCGGCAGCGCGTGGACGCCGAGTTTCAGCACCTGCTGCTCCGCGCCCTGATAGGGCTCATCTTTTTCGATCGCTTCCAAAATGGCAGTCAGCTCGTCACCGAGGAAGATCGACACCACGGCGGGCGGCGCCTCGTTCGCGCCGAGCCGGTGGTCGTTGCCCGCCGTCGCGACGGCGATGCGCAGCAGATCCTGATAGTCGTCCACGGCCTTGATCACTGCGCAAAGGAACAGCAGGAACTGCGCGTTCTCATACGGCGTTTCGCCGGGAGACAGCAGATTGACGCCGGTGTCGGTCGCGATCGACCAGTTGTTGTGTTTGCCGCTGCCGTTGACGCCGGCGAACGGCTTTTCATGCAGCAGACACACAAGGCCGTGCTTGAGCGCCACCTTCTGCATGATCTCCATCGTCAGCTGGTTGTGATCGGTGGCGACGTTCGTCGTCGTGTATATCGGCGCAAGCTCGTGCTGCGCGGGAGCGACCTCGTTGTGCTCGGTCTTCGCCATGATACCGAGCTTCCAAAGCTCGTCGTTCAGCTCTTCCATGTATGCCTGAACGCGCGGCTTGATTACGCCGAAATAGTGATCGTCGAGCTCCTGACCCTTCGGGGCGGGCGCGCCGAACAGCGTGCGTCCGGTGAAGACGAGGTCCTTGCGCTGCTTATACAGTTCGCGGTCAACAAGGAAGTATTCCTGCTCGGGACCGACTGATGTATGGACACATTTGACGTCGGTGTTGCCGAAGAGCCGCAGAATGCGCATCGCCTGCCGGTTGAGCGCCTGCATGGAGCGCAGCAGCGGCGTCTTTTTGTCGAGCGCTTCGCCGCCGTAGGCGCAGAACGCCGTCGGGATGCAGAGCGTCTTTCCTTTGATAAACGCGTAGGACGTCGGGTCCCATGCCGTGTAGCCGCGCGCTTCAAAAGTGGCGCGCAGACCGCCGGAAGGGAAGGAAGAGGCGTCCGGCTCGCCGCGGATCAGCTCTTTGCCGGAAAACTCCATGATGACGCCGCCGTCGGGCGCGGGGGAGATGAAGCTGTCGTGCTTTTCGGCGGTGATGCCGGTCAGCGGCTGGAACCAGTGGGTGAAATGCGTTGCGCCGTTTTCGACCGCCCATTCCTTCATGGCGGCGGCGACGGCGTTCGCGACGCCGAGGTCAAGGCTCGCGTTCTCGTCGATCGTGTGCCGCAGCGAGGCATAGACCTTCGCGGGCAGCATGGACTTCATCACGCGGTCGTCAAAGACGAGACTGCCAAAGGTTTCCGGGAGTTGTTTCATAAGTCAGACATCCTTTCCTGATTGGAATATAGAAAAGGCAGCGGCGCTGGTGCGAAAAACGCACAGAAGACGCCGTTGCCTCCGGTTACAAGAATGAAAAAGGGTCTTTGAGCACATTGCCCAAAGACCCCGTTGCCTTTTTGTGCATTATAACGCCGAAGAGCGCAAATGTCAACCCCTTTTTCGAAAAAAGGAAAACTTTTTTTCGGGGACTTGACAAACGGGGCGGTACGGACTATAATGCAGCTAATGAGCAATGGCGTTCGTTTTTGCGGAGAACCCGCAAAAATGAGCGTTTTTTCTTTTTCGGAGGTGTTACAATGAAACGGGAAGGAGAGGTTCGCATCCCGTCCGGCTGCGCGATCGCGGCGGTCATTTCCAAAGAGGGGACGCGCATGAGCGGCCAGACGATCGTCGACGCCATGCGCCCGATGCACGAGCGGTCCAACGGCCTCGGCGGCGGGTTTGCCGCCTACGGGATCTATCCGCAGTACCGCGACTGCTACGCGTTCCATTTCTTTTTCAACAGCCGCACGGTGCGCAAGGAATGCGAAGCCTTTTTAAAAGAAAGGTTCGAGGTCGTCCACGGAGAGCGCATCCCGACGCGGCAGACGCCCGCCATCACGGACGAGCCGAAGATCTGGCGCTACTTCGTCGTGCCGCTACGGTCCGCCGTCGCCGCCATGCAGGTGGACGAACGCGAATATGTGATGCGGACGGTCATGACGATCAACACCACGCTCGACGGCTGCTATATCTTTTCCAGCGGCAAGAACATGGGTTGCTTCAAGGCGGTCGGCTACCCCGAGGACGTCGGCGCGTTCTACCGGCTCGAGGAATACGAGGGTTACTGCTGGACGGCGCACGGGCGCTACCCGACGAATACCCCCGGCTGGTGGGGCGGCGCGCACCCGTTTTCGCTGCTCGATTACAGCGTCGTGCACAACGGCGAGATCTCGTCCTACGACGCGAACCGCCGCTTTATGGAGATGTTCGGCTATCAGTGCACGCTGCAGACGGACACCGAGGTCATCACCTATATCCTCGACCATCTGCTGCGCCGCCAGGGTCTGACGCTGCAAGAGGCCGCCGCGGTGATCGCCGCGCCGTTCTGGAGCACGATCGAAAACAAAACTGACGAAAAAGAGCACAAAACGCTCGCCTATCTGCGCAAGGTGTTTCCGAGCCTGCTGGTCACCGGACCGTTTTCGATCGTGTTCGGCTTTTCCGGCGGTCTGATGGCGCTGAACGACCGGCTCAAGCTGCGCTCGATGGTCGTCGGCGAACAGGACGACAAGGTCTATATCTCCAGTGAGGAGGCCGCCATCCGCGTGATGGCGCCGGACGTTCCGCATATCTGGGCGCCCGCGGGCGGCGAACCGGTCATCGTCCGGGTAAAGGAGGGTGCGTACTGATGAACGAACTGTATCTCACGCCCGAATTTGAAGTGGTGCGCAACGAAAACCGCTGCATCACCTGCCGCGTCTGCGAACGCCAGTGCGCCAACGAGGTGCATATCCTGGATGAAAAGCGCGGCGTCATGCGCTCGGACGAAAGCAAATGCGTCAACTGTCAGCGCTGTGTCAGCCTGTGCCCGACTCACGCGCTGAAGATCGTCAAAAGCGACTGCCGTCTGCGCGAGAACGCAAACTGGCAAAACGACACGATACGCGAGATCTATAAACAGGCGAATTCCGGCGGCGTGCTGCTGTCTTCGATGGGCAACCCGAAAGACCTGCCGGTCTATTGGGACAAGCTGCTGATCAACGCGTCGCAGGTGACGAACCCGCCGATCGACCCGCTGCGCGAGCCGATGGAAACGCGCGTCTATCTCGGCAAAAAGCCGGACAAGCTCCGCCGTGACAGCGACGGCAGACTGATATGCGACCTCGCGCCCCAGCTGGAGCTTGCCATGCCGGTGATGTTTTCCGCGATGAGTTACGGCTCGATCAGCTACAACGCGCACGCTTCGCTTGCCACAGCGGCAAAGGAGCTCGGTATTCTCTATAACACCGGCGAAGGCGGTCTGCACGAAGACTTTTACGCCTACGGCGAAAACACGATCGTTCAGGTCGCGTCCGGTCGTTTCGGCGTTTACGAAGACTATCTCAACGCGGGTGCGGCGATCGAGATCAAGATGGGACAGGGCGCGAAGCCCGGCATCGGCGGTCACCTCCCCGGCGCGAAGATCGTCGGCGATATTTCCCGTACGCGGATGATCCCCGAGGGGACGGACGCGATTTCGCCCGCGCCGCACCACGACATCTATTCGATCGAGGATCTGCGGCAGCTGGTCTATTCGCTGAAAGAGGCGACGAATTATCAGAAGCCCGTGATCGTCAAGGTCGCGGCGGTCCATAATATCGCGGCTATCGCCAGTGGCATCGCACGCTCCGGCGCGGACATCATCGCCATCGACGGCTTCCGCGGCGGCACGGGCGCAGCGCCCACCCGCATCCGCGACAATGTGGGCATCCCGATCGAACTGGCGCTCGCGGCGGTCGATCGCAGACTGCGCGAAGAGGGCATCCGCAACAACGTCTCGCTTGTGGTCGGCGGCAGTATCCGCTCGGCGGCGGACGTCGTCAAGGCGGTCGCCCTCGGCGCGGACGCGTGCTATATCGCGACGGCGGCGCTGCTCGCCCTCGGCTGCCATTTGTGCCGTACCTGCCAGAGCGGCAAGTGCAACTGGGGGATCGCGACGCAGAACCCCGAGCTGGTCAAGCGGCTGAACCCGGCGATCGGCAAGGAGCGGCTCGTCCACTTGATGACCGCGTGGCGGCATGAGATCATGGAGATCATGGGCGGCATGGGCATCAACTCGATCGAAGCGCTGCGCGGCAACCGGCTGATGCTGCGCGGGGTCGGGCTCAACGAAAAGGAACTGGAGATCCTCGGTGTCTCGCACGCGGGCGAATAAGGGGGACGAAGCATGAAACGCGTTTATGTCAACGAAAAATGGTGCCTCGGGTGCCATCTTTGCGAATACAACTGCGCCTTCGCCAATTCCGGCGAAACCGACATGGCGACGGCGCTCAAGGGCAAACCCTTA
>JAFYDS010000208.1 GCA_017544665.1 Clostridia bacterium
AAGCGCGTCGGTCTTTTGCTGATCCAGATCATAGACGGCAAGCTTCCCCGGCGTGAGACACGCCGAGGAGACCAGTCCTTCGATGATGGCCGACGCCATATTGCCGGCGCCGATAAATCCGGTTTTCATGCTTATTCAGCCGCGTCTTCCGCCGCTTCCTCTTCGGGAAGATCGGAGGTGCAGCAGGGGCACTTCGTCGCTTCGATCGCGATCTCGCTCTTGCAGAACGGGCAGGTCTTGGTGGTCGGGGCGGGCTCTTCTTCCGGCTTCTTGCCGATCGCCATCAGCTTGTTGACAGCCTTGACCATCAGGAAGATGCAAAGCGCCATGATCAGGAAGTTGATGACCGTCGTGATGAAGTGGCCGTAGTTGAGCGCAAGCGCCTGGGCAGCTTCGGCGTCCATGCCGGTGTAGTCGACCCACGGCAGCTTGATCATGCCGGCAACTTCCGCGCCGCCGATCGAGGCGATCAGGGGATTGATGAAGTCGTCGGTCAGAGCGGTGACGATCGAGCCGAACGCTGCGCCGATGATAACGCCGACGGCCATGTCCATCACGTTGCCGCGCAGGACGAATGCTTTGAATTCAGATGCAAACTTTTTCATTTTTAATTCCTCCGATTCGGATTATTGGTATTTTTATTATACATGGCAAAACCGGATTTGTAAAGAGGTCCCCGCACGCTTTTCCAAGAAAAAGTGCCCCGTCAGCCCTTCATGTTCAAAATGCGGACGAGCGGGAAGGCGGCGAGCACCAGAATCGGCAGCGCGACCCATTCCGGCGCGCCGAGGTCATAGAGCTTTCCGATGACCCAAAGCACCCCGATAATCAGCAGGATCAGCAAAAGAAGCGCATTACTGCACCCCAAGCTGCTGCTCGAAGTGCCGGACGAGCTGTCGGCATAATACTGGAGTTCATCCTGCTCGATCTGATCGTCGATCCAGTCGTTCTTTCCGTCATGGTTATAATCGTGGTCCGCCATAGTTACTCCTTTTCGCTTCAAAACGCATCTATACGCCCGTCAGGTCGAACGGCGGGATAAAGCCCGTATCCGCTGCAGTCCGCTCTTGGACAAAGGCGTTCTCAAAGCCGAGCGTTTCCAGCTCCGTCAGCACCTTTTCATATTCCCGCGCGGTGATCTCCCGCTGCAGCTCCGGAAAGCGCTCCAATTCGCCGCAGGGCGTATATTGCGCCATCAGGCTGACGATCGTCTTCGTGCCGAAGCGCGACGCGATCTGCCGCAAAATCTCGACCGACGAGTTCGTGTTCTTCGGCAAAATCAGGTGCCGGATGATCATGCCCTTTTTCAGCAGTCCGTCTTCGAACACGTCCTCGGGCTGCTGGCGGCGCATTTCCGCAATCGCTGCCAGTGCGGTTCCCGGGTAATCCGCTGCGCCTGCGTAAGCCAAAGCGCGGTCCGGGCGGCTGTATTTATAATCAGGGAGATACACATCAACGAGCCCCTCGAGCTTTTGCAGCGTTTCGACGGATTCATAGCCGCTGCTGTTCCACACGACGGGCACCGGGCTTTTATAGTCCCGCAGCACCCGCGCGAGCCGCTCGGCATAGTGGGTCGGGTTGACAAGGTTCAGGTTGTGCACCCCGGCGGCAATCAGCTCGTCAAAGATGACACACAGGCGGTCGTCGGTGACGTCTTTCCCGAAGCAGCCGTGGCTGATCTCGTAGTTCTGGCAGAACGCGCACCGCAGGTTGCAGCCGGAAAAGAACACCGTGCCCGAGCCGTTCACACCGCTGATACAGGGTTCCTCCCATTGGTGCAGCGCTGCGCGCGCGACCCGAAAGGCGGAGCCGACGCCGCAAAAGCCGACTTGTTTGGCGCGTACCGCATGACATTTCCGCGGACAAGCAGTGCAGCCCATGAAGCAACTCCCCTTTCGTTTTTTGCCATTATACCATATCCATTTGACATTTGCCACCGTTTGCGCTATAATTTTTCCAACAGAAACAAGGGCGGTGGGCTTATGCTGCTTGCAATCGATATCGGAAACACGAACATCAACCTCGGCTGCTTTGCCGACGGCGCGCTGCTGTTCACGTCGCGCGTCTATTCCGAACAGCACCGCACGGCCGACGAATACGCGACCATGCTGCTCGACATCTTCCATCTCCACGCGGTACGCGGCTCGGCGTTCAAGGGCGCGATTCTTTCGAGCGTGGTGCCGGAGCTGACCGATCTGCTCTCGCAGGCAGTCAAAACCGTCCTCGGCAAAGAACCGCTCATCGTCGGCGAGCAGGTCCACGACGGCTTTGAGACTGACGTGCTCCCCGTTTCGCAAATCGGCGCCGATTTGATCGCGGGCACCGTGGGCGCTGTCGGCAAGTACCCCCTCCCGTGTCTTGTTGCCGACCTCGGCACCGCCACAAAGATCATCGTCATCGACAAAGACGGCAGGTTCCGCGGCTGCACGATCGCCCCGGGCGTCAAGATTTCGCTCGACGCGCTCGCGAAAGGCACGGCGCTTTTGCCGTCGATCAGCTTCACGATGCCGGAGAAAGCGATCGGCACGAACACGATTGAGTGCATGCAGTCCGGCCTCGTCTTCGGCACCGCCGCCATGCTCGACGGCATGGTGGACCGGATCCTGGGGGAACTCGGGATCGAAAAGGCGTCGCTGGTCGCGACCGGGGGCCTGAGCCACGGGATCGTCCCTTGCTGCAAGCGCGAATTCGTCTATGACCGCCATTTGCTGCTCGACGGGCTGCGGATGATGTACGAAGCGCATACGCGCAGCTGACAGTGCACAGTGCACAGTGTACAGTGACGCGCCGGACGCGGCGACAAATTGAATGTTGTTCCCGCGAAGGGAAAGAAAGCACCCGCTCTCAGTTGAGAGCGGGTGCTTCTGTTATTTAGGACAAAAAAGAAAAGCCTGAAACTTCTGGTCAGACTTTTTCTCCTAAGTGAAGGTTTTCTATGTACCTTCAAAACTGAACAAAGTGTGTTCGATGTGCTGAGAGAGGTTTGTTGTAGAACCAAGTCTATGGTCAAGCCCTCGACCGATTAGTACTGCCTGGCTGAATACATCACTGTACTTACACCTGCAGCCTATCAACCTCATAGTCCTTG
>JAFYDS010000027.1 GCA_017544665.1 Clostridia bacterium
CCTTTTTTGACCGCGTCGTTGAGCAGAGCCAAAGCCGCCGTCGTGCCGTGGGTGCCGCAGCTTGCAAGCCCCATCTCTTCCAAGATCCGCGCGACGCTGTCTCCCTTCGCCGGGGTGGGCGCGAGGGAAAGATCGACGATCCCGAACGGCACGCCCAGCCGCTCGGAGGCCTCGCGCGCAACGAGCTGCCCCATGCGGGTGATTTTGAACGCGGTCTGTTTGATCGTTTCGGCAACGACGTCGAAGGGCTTGCCCTTGCAGCTTTGCAGCGCGTGATAGACCACGCCCGGGCCGCTGACGCCGACGTTGATGACGCTCTCCCCTTCGCCGACGCCGTGGAACGCGCCCGCCATGAACGGGTTGTCCTCCACCGCGTTCGAGAAGACGACGAGCTTGGCGCAGCCGAAGCCGCCGTTTGCGGCGGTCAGGGCAGCGGTTTTCTTGATCGTTTCGCCCATCAATGCCACGGCGTCCATGTTGATCCCGGCCTTGGTGCTGCCGACGTTGACGCTCGCGCAGACGCGCTCGGTCGCGGCGAGCGCCGACGGGATCGACGCGATCAGCTTTTTGTCGCTTTCGGTAAAGCCCTTCTGGACGAGGGCGGAAAAGCCGCCGATAAAGTTGACGCCGCACTGTTTCGCCGCGTTGTCCATCGCGACGGCGATCGGGGCGTAGTCGTCTTCCTTGCACGCCGCCGCGACGAGCGAGATCGGTGTGACGGAGATACGCTTGTTGACGATCGGGATCCCGAACTCTTTTTCGATGTCTTCGCCCACGCGGACAAGGTCCTTCGCCGTGCGTGTGATCTTCTCATAGACCTTTTCGGCGCAGCGGTCGACGCTTTCGTCGCAGCAGTCGAGCAGAGAGACGCCCATCGTGATCGTCCGCACGTCCAGATGGCGGTGCTCGATCATATCAAGGGTGGAGACAATGTCGTGGATATCAAACAGCATAGCCGTCACCTCACACGCGGTGCATCAGCGTGAAGATATCTTCGCGCTGCGTCCGCACCACAAGCCCCATCTCTTTGCCCAGCGCCGCCAGCTGATCGCTCAGTTCGGCGATCGGCAGCCGGCTTTTTTCGAGGTCGATCAGCATCGCCATCGTGAAGAATTCCTGCATGACGGTCTGGCTGATATCGAGGATATTGACGTCGTTTTCGGCAAGGCAGGTACAGACCTTCGCGATAATGCCGGTGGTGTCTTTTCCGGTCACGGTAACAATGGCTTTCATGGCGGTTCCTCCAATGGGTATAGATAGTTATATTATAAAGCAATGGCGGGCGGTTTGTCAAGGTGAAAGTCGACAGTCGTCAGTCGTCAGCAGGGGCGGCCAGTGACCGCCCGTGATCTTTCGCCGCTAACGATTTGCTGCGGCTGGGTTCCGCCTCATCCGTCACGCGCTTTGAATGTTGTTGCCATACCGCAAATCGTGTTGGCGCGTGCCACCTTCCCCGCAGGCGGGGAAGGCAAGACCTGTGCCTTTTGCAGCGTTCATTCCACACTCCACATTCCAAACTCCAAATTTGCAACTGTACACGAAAAAAGCCGCCGTAAGGCGGCTCGCTGTCGACTTATGACTGTTGACTGGTGACTGATCTGTGCACTGTCCACTGTGCACTCAAACGATTTCACAGCCCTTATCCACACAATCGCAGAGAAAGACGTTTTTGAAACTGCGGCGCAGCTCTCTGGCGGCTTCTTCGGCGTCGGCTTCGTTTTCAAAGATACCGAACACGCTCGGGCCGCTGCCGCTCATACAGGCGCTTTGCGCAAAATGGCGGCGCATGACGCCCTTAATGACGACGCGCTCCGGCACGTCGATGAACTGTTCGAACACGTTGTCGATCCGGCGGCAAACGCCGTCCATGTCTCCCTGCATGATGCCCGCGAGCATCCCGGCTCTGTCAAAGTGGCGGATGCGCTCGGCCGTATCAAAGGCGCGGTAGGCTTCGCCCGTTGATACCGCGCAGTCGGGCTTGACGACGACGATCTTGCCGAACGGAAGAGGCGGCAGATAGGACAGCACCGTCCCTGTGTACTGGGCGAGCATCAGGCCCCCGAGGGCGCAGAACGGCACGTCGGAACCGATCGCGGCGCCGAGACGGACCAGGTCGCGGTCGGAAAGCCCGGCGTCAAACAGCCGGTTGAGCCCGACAAGGACCGCCGCCGCGTCCGCGGAGCCGCCCGCGAGCCCTGCCGCATGGGGAATGTGCTTTTCGATGTGGATCGAAAGCCCCGGGCAGGAGAGCCCGGTCCCGTCGAAGAACACCTGCGCCGCCTTATGGGCGAGGTTCCCCTCCCCCTGCGGGATCGCGGAGTCGGAGCAGGTCACGGCAATGTCTCCGAAAGCGTTCTGCTTCAGCGTCACAAGGTCATGGAGCGACACGGACTGCATCACCATAAACAGATCGTGGTATCCGTTCGGGAGCGTGGACAGGATGTCCAGCATGAGGTTGAGCTTGGCGTAAGCCTTGACAGTGAGTGACATAGAAAACCTCCGCAGTCAGACGGTAGATGTTGGATATGAAAATGGTTCCGACAGAATTCTGCCGGAACCATTTTATCACGTTTGTTATGCGGTTGTCAACGCTTATTCCGCTTCGGCTTCGGCGGCGACCGCGTTTCTCTTTTCGTTCAGTTCGTTGAGGATGCGGGTGTGCTCGTCGTCGGGCAGCGCATAGTGCCACGTCGGGATGGCGGCAAGCAGCATGCCGATCGCGGGCGGGATGGAGATCAGGAAGAACATCGCGGCGGCGAATTTACCGTCGTTGTAGGTCTTGAAGTCCGCACCGTTGACAAGGGCGTTGTTCAAAAGGGCAACGTTCTTATCGGAGAACTTGACGATGGCATACACCGCGCCGGAGATCAGCGACGCGATACCGGCGGACAGCTTCGTGATGAAGCTCTGGCCGGAGAAGAACACGCCGTCCGGACGGATGCCGTTGGTGTATTCCTCGTAGTCCACGCAGTCCGCGATCATGACCGACTGCAACACGTTCAGCGAGCCCATGGACGCGCCTGCCATGAAGAACAGCACGCTCATGACGACCATGCCGCCCCAGGTCAGCACGTTGCCGCCGGTCAGCTTGTAAAACAGGAAGATGCAGGCGAACGGAACGGCGCCGACAGCGGTAAAGAAGTTGTACATATTCTTCTTTTCGTGCTTTTTGATCAGGCGCGGGACGAACAGCGGGAAGAAGATCATACCGCCGAACAGACCGACCACAAGGATGACGATCTTCAGCACGAGTTCCACGTTCAGCGCGCCGTCAACAAAGAGCGTTGCGCCGATGTCGTTGTTGAAGAAGTAATACATGACCAGCGTCATGGCGACGATCGCGAGCAGCTGGATCGGGCTTCTGAGAATACCGGAGATCAGGATCTGGCGGAACGGCTTGTTGCCGAACATGATCTGGAAGTTTTCCTTGATCGAATAGGTCTTTTCGTTCTGCGGCGTGACCTTTTCCTTGACGGCGAAGCCGGCGAACTGGAAGAGGATCGTGGCGAACACCGTCATGACGATCGCAAGCGTGATATACGCCATCCGCAGCGAGTGCGCCTCGTCCATGCCCTGCGCCTTGAACATGCCCTGGAAGGCGGGTGCGATCATGGTGAACAACGTACCGATCATACCGACGTTGGCGACCGCACGGGCAAGAGACAGCGCCTTGGCGCGGTCGTTCTGGTCCTCGGTCATCAGCGAGGTGACGCCCCACAGCGGGATGTCGCCGATCGTGTAGGTCATGCCCCAGAGGACATAGGAGATGGCGGCCCAGGCGATGATGAGCGCAGCCTTGCCTCCGGTCTTCTTGACGAAGCCGAGTTCGCTCTGGAATTCCTGGAGGATCGTTTCGGCGAGGGCGGTATCGGTCACCGGCTGCTTATCGGCGTCAGTGTAGATCATGACCTTCGTCTTGATGATGTTGCCGTTTTCGTCCATCAGCGTTTTGCCCTCGGCGTCCTTCTGGAGTTCCCAGGTGCCGTCGGCGGGGACGAAGAGATACTTCGTGCCGTCATAGTCGAGTTCCTTGACAAGGTCGCTTTCGACATAGGCGACGTAGGCGTTCGCGTCCTGCAGCGTGACTTCGTGCAGGTCGTTCGGTTCGGCGTACATCCCGTTGAGGAACGGCAGGATCGTCGTGATCAGAACCACGCCGGGCACGAACAGCAGATAGGGTTTGCATTTGCCCCACTTGGTGCGGGTCTTGTCGACGATGGTACCCATCATCGGGTCGTTGACCGCGTCCCAGACACGCGCCAGCGCGAAGATCAGCGAGCAGGCGATCGCCGGCAGGAAGATCACGCTCTGGAAGTAGAACGCGAGACCGGTCGCGATGATGTTATAGATGATGTTTTGTCCGGCGAGACCGATCAGGTAGCCGGCCAGCTCTTTTTTCGAGTACGTCAGCACCTTGGTGTTGGCCGGAGTGTTGGTTTCTTTGCTCATGCGGTATCCTCTTTTCCTATTTTTTAAGCACTATTGATGCAACTTAAATTATAAATCATATCCGAAGAATAGTCAAATACAAGATTCGGGGCAATAATTGTAGATATTGCACAAAGGCATGAGGGGATGAGGGAATAGGGACCAGGGACTCGTGTGCAGTTTGGAGTTACAAATGTGGAATTTGGAATGTGGAATGGGGAATGAGCGCGGAAACAACCTCGCGGCAAGCCGAGACCTTGGCGCCCCCTCTGGGGTTGCGGGTCGCCGGTGGCGACCTTTGCGGCATTGCCGCAAAAGCAACGACCGAGCCGGCAGGCGAGAAAGCTGTCGCCGCAGGCGACTGAGGGGGCACGTCGCGGCAGCCACAGCGGTTGCCCGAATCTTTTTCCGAAGCAGATTTGTGGATTGCGGCGCTTGCTTTTTCGGCGCAAATCTGCTATCATAAGAAAAGGGAGGTGACGGGTGTGAAACGAGCGCTGTCTTTGTGTCTGAGTCTGCTGCTGCTTCTTTGCGGCGGTCTTGTTTGCGCGGCCGACGACGAGCCGCATACGCACGTTTTCGGCGAGTGGTACACCGTCACCGAGCCGACCTGCACCGACGAAGGCGAAGAACGCCGCGACTGCGAAGGCTGCGACGCGTTTGAGACACGGCCGATTGACCCCTGCCACAGTTTCGGCGAATGGTACACTTTCACCGAGCCGACCTGCACTGACGAAGGCGAAGAACGCCGCGACTGTGAGGGCTGCGACGCGTTTGAGACACGGCCGATTGACCCCCGCCACAAGTTCGGCGAATGGTACACTTTCATCGAGCCGAGCTGCACCGACGAAGGCGAAGAACGCCGCGACTGCGAAGGCTGCGACGCGTTTGAAACGCGGGTCGTTCCCGCCCTCTATCACAGCTTTGTGATCGACCCAGCCGTACCGGCGACCTGCACAACGGCGGGCAAAACGCAGGGAGAACACTGCGAACTGTGCGGCGCGGTCAAGACAAAACAGGTCACGCTCAAGCCGCTCGGGCACGCCGTTCTTGACGAAAACGGCAACTGCAGGCTGTGCGGCGAACATATCAAAGATCTTTGTCCCTATTGCCATCGGGACCACAGCGGCGAACTGTTCGGCAGCCTGACCGCGTGGCTCCACCGGCTGTTTTACAGCGTCCGCATCTTCTTGTTGGGCACCTGACGCGCGATATACGAATCGAAAGGAGCAGACCACATGGCACAACCCGCTTATCCCGCCGAAGACGTCCTGTCTCTGGCGATGGATCTCGGCAAAAGCATGATCCGCTGCGGCGCGGAGATCAACCGCGTGGAAGAGACCGTGGTGCGCATCTGCCGCGCCTACGGGATGCAGCAGACCGAAGTGTTTTCCATCGTCTCTTTGATCGTTGCAACAACGCGCGATCCGGACGGACGGGAAGCGACCCGGTCGCGGCGTATCTACAGCTACGCGACCAACTTCATGCAGCTGGAAAAGCTCAACGCGCTGTCGCGCCGGCTTTGCGCTTTGCCCGTCGACCCCGCGTCCGTCCGCGAAGAGCTCGACACGATCAACCGCGACCCGGTCAAGCTCCACCCGACGGCGTGTATCGGCTACATTCTCGGAGCGTCCGCGTTCACCGTCTTCTTCGGCGGCTCGTGGAAGGACGCGCTCGCCGCGGCGCCGATCGCCGTGATCCTCTGGCTGATCGGTTCGCTTGTGAAGGTGCACGGAATGAGCAAGCTGTTCGTCACAGCGCTGTCAAGCGCGACGGCAGGCTTTCTGGCACTCGGCTTTGTCCGGCTCGGACTTGCCGATAACGCCGGGATGATCATGATCGGCGACATCATGCTCATCATCCCCGGGCTGATGCTGATCCACTCCGTCCGGGAAATGCTGTGCGGCGACCTTATGAGCGGTCTGCTGCGGCTGTTGGAATCACTGATACTGGCGCTGGCGATCGCCTGCGGCTTCGCCGTGCCGATCCTGATACTCGGGTAAGGAGGGAGAACGTATGGATTTGAAACAGGCTCTGATCCTGATCCTTGCCGGCGCGGCGGGCACCTGCGGGTTCTCTCTGCTGTTCCGGCTGCGCAAGAAGCTGATCCCCTGCGCCGTGCTCGGCGCGGTGCTGACGCTGGTCGTTTATGTGATCTGTCTGCGCTTCCTGCACCACGCATTTTTCCAGAACCTCTTCCCCGCCCTGTTCGGCGCGCTCTACGCCGAGATTGCGGCGAAGGTGACGAAGTCCCCCGCTACCCAGTACCTCGCCTGCGCGATCATTCCGCTCGTCCCCGGCGGCGGGCTGTACTACACGATGTATCACTTCGTGACCGGCGACATGGCGTCGTTTCACACCCAGCTGACCCAGACGGCGCGGACGGCCGCCGGACTCGCCGTCGGCATCATCCTGATCTCGGTGCTGGTCCACCAGTGGCGGTACCGGTCGCTGAAAACCATATTTGAAGAAGAATAACCGCCCACGAGAAACGAAAGGAGACTGTATCATGCGTTTACTCAAAAAACTGCTTTCCCTCATTCTGAAGCTGGTTTTGGTTGCCGCGCTCATCTGCGCCGTTGTGTTCGGCTTCTATCTTCCGCAGTATCTGCTGGACAAGGACAACTACAGCGCCGCCGCCAAGGAGGAGACCGACGTCATCACCGTCGTCAGCGCGAACGTGCGCTGTCTTTCGCCGGAGGATCTCTTCAAAAAGAGCTGGTTCTACCGCGCGCCGCTGCTGATCCAGACGCTGAAAAGCGCCGCGCCGGACATCATCGGCTTCCAGGAAGTCACGCCGGTCCACAAGCAGTACCTTGACAAGGCGCTGCGCGGCTTCGGCAGCGTGCTGCTGTACCGCGACGACAGTCTCATCCATGAATCCTGCCCGATCTATTACAGCGAAAGCAAGTTCGACCTGATCGACAAGGGCGGCTTCTGGCTGAGCGAAACGCCGGACGTCATGTCGAAGGGCTGGGGCGCCGCCTTCAACCGCGTCTGCTCCTACGTGATCCTCGCGCAGAAGACGGACGGCAAGCAGCTCGTCGTGTTCAACACGCACCTCGACAATGTCAGCGAAGAGGCGCGGATCAACGGCATCAAACTGGTGCTCCAGAAGATCGAGCAGTTCGGCGGCATGCCGAGCATCATCATGGGCGACTTCAACACCGGAGAGAACACCGAGACCTACCGCGCCGCGGTCTCCCTCTTCAACGACGCGAAGTACCAGACGGAGGACACCGATTCCGGCGCGACCTACCAGGGCTACGGCCAGTCGCTCAACGACGAAAACCTCGATTACTTCATGCTCTCCAAAACGGGGATCGAGACGCTGTCCTACAAGGTCCTGCGCGACACCTACGACGGCGTTTACCCGAGCGACCACTTCCCGATCAGGCTGGATATGAAGCTCAGCTGAGTGCAAAAAAGAACCGCCCGCGGGCGGTTTTTTTTTAGTGGCCAGTGACTAGTGACAAGTGGTTAGTGACGCGAGAAAACGGCGTTGCAAAGGAAAACGGGTTGCTGCGCACTGTTGGCGGCAAAAAACGGGCGGCCAATGGCCGCCCCTACGATTATTCTCATTACCCGAGCCACTTGAACAGGCGCAGGAACCAGTCGATGATCCCGCGGAAGAAGCCGGTGATCTCTTGCCAGAAACCGCCGCTGCTGCCGCCGTTGTTATCGTCGTCCGGCTGCGATCCGGTCGGGTCAGCGGTGTACTGACCC
>JAFYDS010000209.1 GCA_017544665.1 Clostridia bacterium
CCTCATCGGCAGCGGCGTGATCGTTGATCCGTTTCCGGTTGATGCAGTCAATGATGTTGTCGACTGGTCGTATATGAGAAATACGCCGCAAAAGACCTGGAAGCTTGATCCGAACCATCCGCAAACGCTTTACAGTGCGCTTGCCGCATGCTTCTGCGGCTATGCTTCGGCAATCAACGCCGCTTTGTGCGGAGAATCGCTTCAAATTGACAGCGACGTGGGTTTCGCCGGCGTGACATTATCCACAACCATCACCGCCGCAGGTGAGGCCGGCATCTTTTACACGCAGTTCCTACAGCCGCTTTATGAAGCGCTTGGCGTGAAGAACTATCTGTCTTTGGAAAAGCTTGCGGCTTACGCGGCAGTCTCTCAAACAACGGATGGCACTTATATGTTCAGCCGGGAGGCCGGGCAAGCGCTGTTCCGGGAGATGCTTGCACCGATCGTCGATTGGATCGAAACGGTTCTTATCCCGGACCCCGTCAACGTGCTTGCCGAGATTGCGCCGACCGTTTATGCGCTGCTTGACCCGGAAAGCGACAGCAGCATCATGGATTTGCCCGCAGTAAACATCGGCATCAAGCTGGGCAGCGCGGAAACCCAGCTTCTGAGCCTCTGCTACAAAGACATCTTTGCAAAGCTGCTCGCTCTGCTGAATCCAAACGATCTGCTGGAAGAATACCTGCAGTGCGCAGAGGGACACGCATGGGATATGGGCGTTATCACAACCGCGGCAACCTGCATTACGGAGGGCGTGAAACACTTCACCTGCACAAGATGCGAAGCGACGAAAGATGCGCCTGTTCCCATCGACAGCGCCGTGCATGCCAACCTGAGTGATATTCCCGCCGCCGAAGCGACGGCAACCGAACACGGCTTCACCGCCGGCAGATATTGCTCCGACTGCAACACCTGGGTTTCCGGCCATGCGGTCATCCACAACCGCCTCGGCGCACAAACGGTCATCAAGGCGCCCACCGCAACCGACGACGGCCTTGTAGACATCGTCTGCACCGTCTGCGGCGAACACGGACAGTACACGGTTTCCGCCACGGGTCCGCAGCCCGACGACAACGGCAGCAGCGGCGGTTTCTGGCAAGAGATCACCGGCTTCTTCCGCGGGATCATCGATTGGTTCCTGCGTCTGTTCAAATGGCTCGGATAACCAAAACAATCATCTCCCTTTGCCAAAGCGCGTCCCGTCCTTCGCGGCGGGGCGGCGCTTTTATAGTGTGCAGTGTGGAGTGTACAGTGTGCAGTGACGCTGCTAACGTGATGACATGCGCAAAACAACTTTTTGAAAATCCTTCACAAAATAGAATTGACAAAAGAACGGTTTTTGTATAAAATGTTACTGAACATTCACAAATGGAAGGAAGCGCTTGCTGCCATGAAAAAACGTCTTTGCTGTCTGCTGCTGGTCTGCGTCATGCTGTTCTGCCTGCTGCCGCTCTCGGCGCTCGCGGAGGGCACGATCCCCGTTATCGTGATCGGCGGCTACTCCTCGCCGCAGATTTATCTCTTCGACGATGAGGGCAACATTCAGGAGAAGGTCTGGGGACTGAGCCTGACGAAGGCGCTCGACGTCTTCAAGAAGGACCTTCCGGAGCTGACCGTCGCCAACTTCAACGCGATGATGAACCGCGACCCGCAGTATATCGCCGACCAATTTTCGAAAGGCGTGCTCGAGATCGCACAGTACATGAAGCGCAGCCCGGACGGCACCCCGCTGTTCAACACGCAGACGTGGCCCGTTTCCGCGGAAGAGAGCAACATGGCCTATATCAACGCGCACCGCGCCGATAACGAATACCTCGATACCGCCGTCCGCGAAAAGAGATTCACCCCGACGCTGTGCGAGCTGATCGGGGAGGAAAATGTCTATTGCTTCTCTGTTGACTGGCGGCAAAACGCGATCGAATGCGCCCGCGACCTCGGCGCCTATATCGTGGACGTCCGCAGTCATGCCGGCTCGGCGAAGGTCAATATCCTTTGCGAAAGCCACGGCGGCGAAACGACGCTGACCTATATCTCCCTTTGCTCTATCGTGAAAAAGGGCGGGGCGGACAAAGAAAAGCTCGGCGAACTGCTGGAACTCGACGACAAGACGATGGACAAGCTCTTCCGTCTCGACTACCTCAACAACGTCTGCGCCGATTCCCCGGCGCTCGGTGTGGAGCTGGCGTACGACCTCGTGACCGGCACAGCGCACTTTGATATGCCCCGGCTGATCGAATACCTCCAATACGCGAACAACCCGCTGCAAAAGCTGACCGGAGGCGAGCAGTACACCTGGGAAAGCGACTGGGAATACTTCGTCAACGGCCTGTCGCTCGATAATCTCAACAAGCTCGCCAACCGCCTGATCCAGAACACCGAGATCATCCAGATCATGCTCTCGTTCGGCAGTATGTGGGACTTCATGCCGCTCGACAAATACGACGAGGTGAAGGCGCTCAAGCTCAACACCCCCGAGCTGCAGGAGGCATACGCGCCGATCATCGCGAAATCTGACTATGAGCACTATACCGTCTTCGCGCATATGCGCGAAAACCTGACCTTTGCCCGTGAAAGCGGCGTGAACGTCAACCTGATCGTCGGTACCGACCTGACCACCGTTTCCGGCTCCCGCGTCAACGGCGACAGCCTCGTCGCGACGAAGGACTCCTCCGGCGCGAAGGTCGCGGCGTACGGCACGCGCTTCGCGGACGGCTACCGCACCGATTACAGCGACAAGGGCGTCATCTGCAAGGACCCGACGCACGACCACGTTGCCCCGGCGATGAATGTTGACGCCGCCTACGGCTACCTCCCGGAGAACACCTTCTATATCGAAGGGCAGTACCACGCGATGTATGTCACCGACAGCCACTGCGAACAGCTTGTGGAGTTCCTGCTGCTGGCGGACGGCCCGGTCGATATCTATACCGATCCGAAATATCCCCAGTTTGACGTGACGCACAACGCCAAGCTCGGCGTTTACGCGAAGTTCGACAACGACCCCTACGGCACGCTGACAAAGAACGACACAGCACTGGTCGTGACCAACCTTTCCGCCAAGAGCAATCTCGAACTCGCCGCGATCAAGGTCGAGGGCGCCGACGTCCGCTTCAAGGATGTTTACGGCAAGAAGATCCCGCTCGGCGAAAGCGTGACGCTCCGGCTGGACGGAGACATTCCCGACGTTGACCGGCAGCACATCCGGCTGACGATCTACTTTCTCGAAGACAACTCGGTCTTCACGCTGAACAGCCGCTCGCTGCACTTCATCATCAAGGGCGGCAAGGCGATTGCCTTAGACAAAGACAACCCGATCACAGAGGGCACGGAGAAGCCGGTCTTCCTGACGGCGAAGGACGTCCTGCGCGGTATCCGGAACTTCGATTTCAAGATGATCGTAAAGGCGCGCGCGCTCAGTACGGTCGCCGTGTTTAAGGCAATCATTCGCCTGTTCAAATCCATCGGAAAATAACGATTCCGGGGGCTGTTGTATTACGCGAAGAGCGAAAAGAAAAACAAATCAGTGTTAAGAAAACAGGATGCTGCCGTAAGGCGCATCCTGTTTCTCTTTGTTTCTTTGGATGGGCTGTGCCCATACCCATCATTGTTTTTCTTTTCTCGGCGTTTTTCACTCTCGGCGTACAACAGTACAGCCTTCGGACGAAGAAAACGCCGTCTTCATCGAAATCCAACAGCCCCTTTTTGCGATGTGTGGAGGGTGCAGTGGTCCGTACTCTCTGAATTGGAGTTAGCGGCTGCTAATTTTTCCAAAATTGTCGCTTATTTGCAGAATCGGCAGAAAAAAACTATGGATTTTTTTTTGAATATATGTTATAGTATTATGACTGGACTTATACAAAGACAACGGTTCGGTTTTGAGACAAGTTTATTATTACACAACGGGTGTTCCCGTAAAGAAGGAGGCTCCTATTCATGCTTAAAAAAATCAGCAAAATTCCCTTCTCTGACACTCCGGAGCAGGCGGCGAAGCTGGACGCGATCATCGCGGAATGCGCGGGTGACACAAGTCAACTCATGCATGTGATGCAGGTCGCGCAGGATATCTACGGTTATCTGCCGTTTGAGGTCCAGCAGAAGATCGCCGACGGTATGTCCGTGCCGCTTGAAAAGGTCTACGGCGTTGCGACGTTCTACGCGCAGTTCGCGCTGTCCCCGAAGGGCAAGTACGCGATCAGCGTCTGTCTCGGTACCGCGTGCTACGTCAAGGGTTCGCAGAGCGTGCTCGACGAACTGACCGCGCAGCTCGGTATCGGCGCGGAGGAATGCACCGAGGACGGTAAGTTCTCGCTGTCCGCCTGCCGCTGCATCGGCGCGTGCGGCCTTGCGCCCGTCATGGTCGTCAACGACGACGTTTACGGCAAGATCACCGCGTCCGACGTGAAGGGGATCCTCGCGAAATACGCCGAATGAGAGAGTTGTCCTTAAACGTGCTGGACGTGGCGCAGAACTCGGTTGCGGCGGACGCGAAGAACATCGAAATCGAAGCGCTGCTCGACACGGCGAAAAAGACGCTGCTGCTCGGCATCTATGATGACGGCAAAGGTATGACGCCGGAACAGGTCACGGCGGTGCGCGATCCGTTCTATACCACGCGTACGACCCGCAAGGTCGGGCTCGGCGTTCCGCTGTTCAAGATGGCGGCGGAGATGACCGGCGGTACGCTGGAGATCGAAAGCGCCGTCGGCGTCGGAACAAAGGTCAAAGCCCTGTTCCACACCGACCACGTCGATTTCGTCCCGCTGGGCGATATGGCGAACACGATCGTCACGCTTGCGGCGATGAACGAATCGATCCGCTTTCTCTACCGCTACCGCGTTGATGACCGCGAGTTTGTCTTCGACACGCAGCAGATCAAAGAGATCCTGGGCGACGTGCCGATGAACGACCCGTCCATCATGAACTGGATGACAGCTTACATCAAAGAAAATTCACAAGCAATCACGGAGGTGCAATGATATGAAATCACTCGAAGAACTCATGGCGCTCAGAGACGCCGCCAAAGCGAAAATGACCACCCGCGACGATTCCACGGCTGTGACGCGCGTCGTCGTCGGTATGGCGACCTGCGGTATCGCCGCCGGCGCAAGACCGGTCATGAACAAGTTTACCGAAGAGATCGAAAAGCGCAACCTGACCAACGTCACCGTCGCGCAGACCGGCTGCATCGGCATGTGCCAGTATGAGCCGATCGTCGAAGTCACGGAACCGGGCAAAGAAAAGGTCACCTATGTGCTGATGACCCCGGAAAAGGCAACGAAGGTCGTTGTGGACCATCTCGTCAACGGCAACCCTGTGGTGGAATACACCGTGGGCGCACTGAAAAAATAAGAAGGAGGAACCAACATGTATCGATCCCATGTGCTCGTTTGCGGCGGTACCGGCTGTACCTCCTCAAACTCCCCGCAAATCATCGAAACGTTTGAAAACGAGATCAAGGCGAAGGGTCTCGAAGATGAAGTCAAGGTCATCCGTACCGGCTGCTTCGGTCTTTGCGCGCTCGGTCCGGTCGTCGTGGTTTATCCCGAAGGCTGCTTCTACAGCGAAGTAAAGGTCGAGGACGTCCCCGAAATCGTAGAAGAGCATCTGCTCAAGGGCCGCATCGTCCAGCGTCTGCTTTACGATGAGACCAAGACCGCGGAAGAAGTCAAGCCCCTCAAGGAGACCGACTTCTACAAAAAGCAAAAGCGCGTTGCGCTGCGCAACTGCGGCGTCATCAATCCCGAAGACATCAACGAATATATCGCCTACGACGGCTATCAGGCGCTTGCGAAGTGCCTGACCGAGCTCAAGCCCGAAGACGTCATCCAGATCGTCAAGGATTCCGGCTTGCGCGGCCGCGGCGGCGGCGGTTTCCCGACGGGTCTGAAGTGGAGCTTCACCGCGGCGAACCAGGCCGACCAGAAGTACGTCGTCTGCAACGCCGACGAAGGCGACCCGGGCGCGTTCATGGACCGCTCCGTGCTCGAAGGCGACCCGCACTGCATCATCGAAGCGATGACGATCTGCGGCTATGCGACCGGCGCGACCGAAGGCTACATCTACGTCCGCGCGGAATATCCGATCGCTGTCAAGCGTCTGGAGATCGCAATCGCGCAGGCGAAGGAAATGGGCCTTCTCGGCAAGGACATCTTCGGCAGCGGCTTTGATTTCGATCTGCATATCAAACTCGGCGCAGGCGCGTTCGTCTGCGGCGAAGAGACCGCGCTGATGACCTCGATCGAAGGTAACCGCGGCGAGCCCAGACCGCGTCCGCCGTATCCGGCAGTCAAGGGTCTGTTCGGCAAACCGACCACCGAAAACAACGTGGAAACCTTTGCCAATATCCCGACCATCATCCGCGAGGGCGCAGAATACTTCGCCTCGATGGGTACCGAAAAGAGCAAGGGCACCAAGGTGTTCGCGCTCGGCGGCAAGATCAAGAACACCGGTCTTGTGGAGATCCCGATGGGCACCACCCTCAGAGAGATCATCGAAGAGATCGGCGGCGGCATCCCGAACGGCAAGAAGTTCAAGGCGGCGCAGACCGGCGGTCCGTCCGGCGGCTGTATCCCGATGAGCCTCATCGATACCCCGATCGACTATGACAACCTGACAGCCATCGGCTGCATGATGGGTTCCGGCGGTCTCATCATCATGGATGAAGACAGCTGTATGGTCGATATGGCCAAATTCTTCCTTCAGTTTACGGTAGACGAATCCTGCGGCAAATGTACACCCTGCCGTGTAG
>JAFYDS010000210.1 GCA_017544665.1 Clostridia bacterium
ATAAACGACGCCTTTTTTGATATAAAATTCGTCGTTTGCATCGATGTTTGACCGGACTGTTCTTTCGGTTTTCCCGAGGTAATTCGCAATGTCCTTGATTGTTACATCTCCATCAACGGAACATGCGTCAAACGCTGTTTCCAAAGATTTGTCACGGTCAGCCTTTCGCTCTTTGTTTGTTTTTTTCTTATTGAAGCTTTTCGAATATCCATCCTCCAGCTCAACGCCTTTCAACTTGCCGGATGTATCGAACCGGTGCACCGGGTACTCGAACCACAGGTTCAGCGGCGGCAGCTTCGGGAACTCGCGCAGCGTCGCCTCGATCCGCCAGGCGGTCCGTGCTTCGATCACAGGCCGCAGCGCTTCCGCTTTTTGCACGATCGTGTTGACGGTGTAGGCGTCCAGCTTCTTTCGGCAGTATTCAAGCATCTTGTCGCCGTCCTTCTGCAGCTCGTCGGTCATCATGCTTTGCCAGGAATCCGGGAAAGCGAACTGCAACGCGTCGGTACATAGCCGAAGCACTTTTCTTTCGATCTCCCATTCCTTGTCTGCGTCGGTGATCGGCAGCTCGATAATATCCAGCAGCGCGTCCGGGTCGCGGGCGAACACGCCGGAACCGGATGCACGGTCCATCGACCGTTTGCTGCCCTGGCTGCCTTTGCTGTGATGGTGACAGTAGATCACCGCGCAGCCGAGCTCATTGCACACCTTGTCAAACTGGTTGCAGAACTTCGCCATCTGGTCGGCGCTGTTTTCGTCGCCGGTGATCACCTTGTAGATCGGGTCGATAATGATTGCGATATAGTCCTTTTTGTAGGCGCGTCTGATCAGCTTCGGTGCGAGCTGATCCATCGGCAGCGTGCGTCCGCGCAGGTTCCAGATGTCGATGGCTGCCACGTTGTTCGGGTCCCAGCCGAGCGCGTTGTAGACGTCTTTGAAGCGGTGCAGGCACGACGCACGGTCCAGCTCGAGATTGACATACATCACTTTGCCTTTGGCACAGGGAAAGCCGAACCACGGTTTGCCTTCCGCAATCGCGCAGCACAGTTCAATGAGGGCATAACTCTTGCCGGCCTTCGACGGTCCGGCCAGCAGCATCTTGTGCCCTTGCCGGAGCACACCGTCGATCAGCGGCGGCGCCAGTTCCGGCAGATTGTCGAAGCACAAGCTAAGAGGTTCCGGATCCGGCAGATCATCGTTGACCGCCTTGATCCATTCTTCCCATTCTTTGAACGTAGCTTTGCCGATATTGGTATCGACGAGAAACTGCTTTTTGTCGCCGCGGATGATGCCTGGCATGCGCGACAGTCTGGACGGGTTTCGGTTCGCTGTGTCGATGATGAGACCGTTGTCCTTGCATACGCTGTACAGGAAATCGACGCGCTTCCGGTATTCCTTGATGTCTGTTGCCTCAATCTTGACGATTGCGTGCAGGCTTTTTCCGCCGGAATAGACCAGCGCGGCGACAGGCAGCTCCATCTGTCGAATGATCGCGTTCTGCGTGTCGATCTCCATTTCGTCTGATTCGACCAGCGCATAGCGGAAGTCGGTCACATTGTCGTTCATGACGCCTTTGCCGTCCAGCGGATTGAAGCGGATCCATGCACCGGCTTTTTCGTTATAATCGCCGATCACGGCACCGATGTCGCCTTTGCATTTGGAAAGCTCTTCGATCAGGCTGCCGGCGGTTCGGGTGTAGTCGCCTTTTGTCGGCAGGAACTTGCCGTCTTTTTCCCACGTCTTTGTGACAAAGCCGACGATTTCGGTTGAATCGAACAGCGTTTCGAGGTAGGTCGTCAGCTCCTTCACCGGGTCGAACTTGTGCGGCGGTCTGACTTCTCGGCTTTCGATCCAGTTTTTATCAACGACCACATAGTCGTCGCGCTTGCCGATCTCGTCGTCCCAGTCAAAAGCGCGTTCCTCGCGCTCTGCGGCCCGAAAGCCGCCGTCAAAAGCCATGCGCATGACGGTTGCGAATGTTATGTCCTGTCCGCTGGAACCGCGGAACGTGGCCCATTTCTTTTCGCATTCGCCGTCGTGAAAGCGTGAGTCGTTCCTGCTCCATTGCTCCCAGACGGAGCAGTCGAAGCCTTCGTCCTTGAGCGCCATGCCGACCGCAATCCATTCCTGATATGAGAGCGTCGCCGGGTTGATGTATGATAGGACTTCGCCGATGTTGTCTGATGTAACCTGGATCAACTTGATCTCATCTCCCTGATTATATTCGGATCGAATGTTGCCGGATCAATGTTGCGCGGCACGCGCCATCCGTTGGCGCTTATGCGTGAGATCATGTTGTTGGCGTCATCAAACTGCCAGGTGCCGACGTGCTTGAAGCCGCGGCTTTCGAGGAACCGGATCTGCTTTGGTGTGGTCAGCCCGGCCATGCGGCGTTTGATGAGCTTGTCGAGTAGCAGCTCGGCCTTGCCGGCGTTCTCGATCTCGTCGGTAAAAATGCCGTACTTTTCGAGCGCTGCCGTCTGCCGGTCGCTCGCCGGTCCCATCTGATAGGTGAATGTCGGAACGTAGTTCGCGAGGTCTTCCGCCTGAATCGACATCTCGAACTGCAGCGGATCCACCAGTTTGCGCTTCCGGTTCCGCATCTCCTGCAGCTGCTTGGCGAGCGCTGCTTCGCGTTCCGCGACGACGTCGCTTTCCGCCTGCTGCTCGACCTCTTCCAGATCCATCGGACAGCCGGCAGCGTCGTTCATGTTTTCGGTCATTTTTTTGGCGACCTCTTCGCTCTGTGCGATCAGGCATGCCGGGCGGCACAGCTCGTGTCGCTGGGTATGCCACAGGAAGTCAAGCAGAAGCAGTTCGCTCTTTCCTTCGCACAGGCGGGTGCCGCGTCCGACCATCTGGCAGTACAGCGACCGGATCTTTGTGGGCCGCAGCACGATAATGCAATCCACCGACGGGCAGTCCCAGCCCTCAGTCAGCAACATGGAATTGCACAGGACGTTGTACTTGCCGGCGTCGAAGTCGGCGAGCACCTGTGCGCGGTCCGTGCTGTTGCCGTTGATTTCTGCCGCGTGGAATCCTTTTTCATTTAGGATGTCGCGGAACTTCTGTGACGTCTTGATCAGCGGGAGAAAAACAACGGTTTTCCGGTCGGTGCAGTAGTTTGTCATTTCGTCCGCGATCTGCCACAGGTACGGATCCAACGCACTGTCGACGTCGCTTGCTTTGAAGTCGCCGTTCTGCATGCTGACACTGGAGAGATCCAGCTTGAGCGGGATCGTCAGCGCCTTGATCGGCGAGAGGTAGCCTTCTTTGATCGCCCGCGGCAGCGTGTACTCATACGCCAGCGATTCAAACACGGCGCCGAGGTTGCGCATATCGCCGCGATCCGGTGTGGCGGTGACGCCGAGAACCTTTGCGTTGTCGAAGTGATCCAGCACGCGCTGGTAACTGTCCGACAGGACGTGATGCGCTTCGTCAACGATGATCGCGTCGAAGTAGTCTTCGTCGAATTTGGAAAGCCGATTTTCGCGCATGAACGACTGCACGCTGCCGACCGTGACGCGGTACCAGGAGCCGAGGCAGCTTTCCTCTGCTTTCTCTGTCGCTGCTTTGAGGCCGGTCGCTTTTTCCAGCTTGTCAGCAGCCTGCGTGAGCAGCTCGCCCCGGTGCGCGAGGATCAGCACGCGCTCCCCTGCACGCACGAGGTCTTCTGTGATTTTGGCAAAGACGATTGTTTTGCCGGTGCCGGTTGGGAGAACGAGCAGCGTCTTCTGCTTTCCGTTCTCCCATTCGTTCATAACTGCCGCCTTCGCCTCATTCTGATAAGGTCGAAGCTCCATTCTGGCACCTCTTAGAAACCGGGATATTTCGGCTTTTCTGCCGGCTCAAGGTAGGCGGCAATATTGTTGTAATCGTTGCCGTTATACTGCCGGACAGTGACCTTGCAGCGGCCTGTGGCGCCTGGAACAGCGGGCCAGTTCATCTTCACGCGCTCGCCGTGCTTCTTCTCGCCGATGGAGATGAAAAACTGCGAGAGCTTCCATTCCGATTTTGTGTGCAGATAAAGGCGGTCTGTAACCGTTGCGGTCTTGCCCGGTTCACCGACCTCCAGCGTCAGCAACGCCATTTTGCAGGAAGGCATCTTGTCGCTGCCTTCAAAGTGGCTGCGCTCGAATTTGAGCACGCGGAACGGATATTCGCCGGCGGGCAGAAGCGTGAATTCGCTTTCCTGTTCGATCTCGCTGTCCCAATCGAGCAGCTCTCTGTTCATGTCTTCGTAGGTGGTATTCATTGGTACATCCTCACTTTCTGATATTTTCTTTGATAAAGGTGACAACTTGCTGCCAGTAGGTCAGCAGCCAACCGTGAATGAAATCTTCCGGATAATTGCTGATCGGCGTGTCTGCCGGGAAGTAGCCGCGTTCTGCAACGACCTTGCGGACCTCTTCTTCGGTGACGTCGCTCTCGTGCATCAGATCTGCAAGCGGTTTCGGAATGCCGTCTGTTGCAGATCCCGCTGCTGTCGGAGCGCTCGGCGCCGGTTCGTCTTCATCGAGGATCTCTGTGAAGTCTGCGTGTTCAACCGTCTTTGCGGTCGGTGCCGGCACATCGAACAGATGCGCGATCTCGGCGAAGTTGAACGGCAGCTTGTCCGGCAGGCCGAAGCGGTTCTTCGCGTCCCAGCACGGATGATGCGTCGCATACATGACACGTTTGCCGCCCTGGGCCTTGTATTTCTTTGTTTTGGCGTTCGGATCCACGACCGTGGTGTATGTCTCGTAGTTGGCAAACAGCAGCAGGTCGGCCCATTCTTTGAGCAGCGGAGAGATCTGGGAGCCGGTTTTCTTGCCGAGCTTCATCTCGTAGCGGTCGTACTCTTCGACTTCGTCCGGCTGCGAGAATTTGCGGGTGTGCGCGTGTGCAGTAAGTACCACATGGATGCCGGCGTCGATCACCCGGTCGAGCTGTCCAAGGAATCGTGCAATGTCTTCTTTCTCGTAGACATAGCCGTTTCCGTAGCCGAAGTCCTCGATGCCGCTCTTACCGTGCTTGCTGCACAGGGCGCTGATGCACAGCTGTTCCGCCCAGTCGAAAGTGTCGATCACCAGCGTTTTGCAGACGTTCGGCGTCCGTATCACATATTCGACTTCCTGTTTCAGCATCTCCCAGCTGCTCGGCTTATCGAACCGGCGAACGTCCATGTGCTTTGTACTTCCTTCAGTGTCGATAAACACCGGATCCGGGAACTGTGCCGCGAACGTGCTCTTGCCGATGCCTTCCGGCCCGTAGATCACGCATTTCAGCGCAGTCTTCATCTTGCCTGATGTGATATTCATTAAAAACCTTCCTTCCAATCTCTCGTATGTTTAGGCGTGGCGATCATGCCGTCTTCAATGATGATGCTGCATTCCTCGCCGGTGCTCACGCGGGTGGCGATGGCCTGCAGGTCTTCTTTTTCAAGCCAGGCGCCGAAAGCTTGCAGCGTTTCGGTGTCCATCTGTTCGAGCTTGTCCAGCAGGACGAAGCCACATTCCGGGTTAAGTTTGCGAACAATGGCGGTTGCCACCTGTAACTGCTGCGATCCTGACATGGAATCCCAGCGTTTGCCTTTGTAGGTGAGTTCTCCGTCTTCGACCGACAGTTCCGGCAACGGAAGGTCGGCACCGTTCAGCAGATCAAGCTTTTGCTGCCGGATAGATTCGATATCGTCCGTCAGGGCGTCGTACTGCTTCTGGTATTCGTCGGCGTCCATCTCTGCCTTTGCGCGGTCGAGATTGGCGCGGACCTTGCGGTTGATCTCGTCGATCTCATTGATCGACGCTTCCAGCTCTGCGGTGCTTTCGTCCTGCAGGTTTTCAGCTTCACTGTGTGCAAGCTTTTGATCCCTGGCAAGTTCGATGCGGCGTTCTTCCAGCTCAGCCAACTTGTCTTGCAGTGATCTGATCTCACTTGCCAAAACATTCGCCTGACAGTCGATTTCCTGAACGCGCTGCCGCTTGCGCTGGTTCTCACCGTTGCGGGCGAGGATCGCCTGTTGCTGCTGGATCAGCTCATAAGCGCTGATCGGCTCTTCCGGCACGCCCTGGTATTGCGGCATCTCTTTGGCGTGTTTCTTTTTCTGATCGGCGATCTGACCGATCGCGTGACGCTGGTTGTATGCGAGCTGCTCGTCGTGTTCAAGCTTAAAAAGCTGATCGCCGACGCCGATGATTCGCAGCAAGGTCTGCGCCTTTTCCTTGCCGCTGCTCTCCATGAATTTCGGAACGTTCAGTGCAAAGGCTTCCACAAAGTGGTTGAGCAGCGTCTGACCGGCAAGCCGTCCGGACGGATCCGTCACTTTCAGATCGGCGTTTTTGCCTTTGCGCTCCACGATGATGCCGTTGGAGAGCGTCACCTTCAGATGCGGCGGCATCAGAGCGCCGTCGCGCTGCGCTGCAGTCGGTTTGAACCGGTCGCCACCGAGTGTCCATGCGATCGCGTCGAGCACCGAGGTTTTGCCCTGGTTGTTTTTGCCGCCGATCACGGTCAGTCCGGAAGCGGACGGCTCATACTGCAGTAGCTTGATGCGCTTCGTGTTTTCGATCTCGAAGCTGTTGATTTTAACCGGCATCTTGTGCACCTGCCTTTCCGTTCTGGATCATCCGCATCATGGCGTCGCGCAAAAAAGCGTTTTGGTCAGCCATGAGGGTAGCGCCTTCGACAGCCTTATCTGCGCGGTCATGCTCGATCGAGTAAAGCTTGCGGGATGTGTCAAGCTTTTCTTCCAATTCGCGGATCTTTGCGCAAGCTTCAACCATGCTTTGGTTGAGAATCTCAATTTTGACTTTGTAGTCGCTGATCCTTTTGAACTTTTTAATGATGTTCATGGTTGTACTTCCTTTCTTTCGGTCATGTAGCAGGTCGAACACAGCGGCCTGCCGTCGATGTTACATTCAAACAGCGGGCTGATCTTTCGCCCGCAGCCGGCGCAGTTGTGCCAGCGCTCCGGGTGCTTCATCAGATCTTGCCGTTCTTCAAGTCGTTTGGCTTCTTCTGCCTTTTTCGGATCTACCATATCAAACAGGTTCATGTTGGTTCCTCCATTCGCTCCCAGCTGATTTCGATATGGCCGCAAATTTTGCAGCGGGATATGGTCACTCTTGCATTTTCAATGACTTCGATATCCTCATAGACGCAAGGATCAACCTCCACGCCGTTGATGGTGATTGTCTGACCGTGACCGCATTTATCGTTCACGGATTTTCCTCCGTCCATGGATCGTCATCCTGGCGCCGATCACGACCGCCTTAATGAAGCGCCAGATCGTGTCTTCAAGCCAGATCAGCTTTTCTTCAAAGATGATCCCGATAATGATCAGCGCGAGCGTCGGGATAAAAAAGGCCAGAAAGCCTTGCATGGTTTCAAACATTGGTTTGTTCCTCCTTCTGAAGATCTGCATAAGGCGTCAGCGTTTCGCCGCGGATCAGGAAGACCTCTTCCGCCGTGCCGGCCTGCTCAATATAGCGACGCACGATCACATCGCAGAATTTCGGCTCGAGCTCCACCGTGTAGCAGATCCTACCGAGCTGCTCGCACGCGATCAGGGTGCTGCCGGATCCACCGAAGGGATCCAGTACAAGCCCGCCCTGCATGGAGCTGTTTTTGATGAACCGCACGAGCAGCGGCACCGGCTTCATAGTCGGGTGGTCGTCGCTGCGCAAGGGCTTGTCCTCGTTGATGACGGTCTTCGGCAGCGAATCGCCGTAGATAGCTTCCAACAGGTTGCGCAGCTCGTACTTCTTCATCTTGTCGAAGTCCAGCGGATCGCTATCAATGACAGTCGACCGTGTCCGATCGTTGATGAAGTAGTGCCCGGCGCCACTCTTCCAGCCGTAGATGCAGGCTTCGTGCTTCCACTGGTAGTCTTGCCGCCCGAGCAGGAAGACGTTTTTGTTCCAGATGAGGATCTGCCGAACCTTACCGAGCGTGCCTTCGATCGCGTTATAGAACGATCGTCCTTCCGTTTCGCCGAACCAGATGTAGAACGAAGCGCCGGGCTTCATGACGTTGTGCATCTCGTCGAATGCGTTTGAGAGGAACGTCTCGAATTCTCTGCCCGACAGATTGTCGTTTGCGATCTTGCCGGCCTTGCCCTCATAGTCAACGTTGTACGGTGGATCCGTGATCACGAGATCCGCTTGCTTTCCGTCCATCAGGAGCCGGTATGTTCCCGCTTTTGTGGAATCGCCGCAGACGAGCCGATGCTTGCCGAGCAGCCACAGGTCGCCCGGCTGCGTAACCGGCAGCCGTTCAGCCTGATCGAGCGCGTCGTTGATGTCGAACTGATCAGCTGTTTCGTCTATGCCGGTGTCGAACAGCTCAGACAGCTCTTCAGCTTCAAAGCCGGTTAATTCCAGATCGAAGCCGGCAGCCTTCAGCCCTTCCAGTTCGATCGCAAGCAGCTCCTTGTCCCATCCGGCGTCTTCCGCCAGTCTGTTGTTTGCGAGAATGTACGCTTTCTTCTGAGCGTCGGTCAGACCGTCGATCGGCACACACGGAACCTTGGTGTAGCCTTCTGCGATCGCCGCGAGCAGTCGCCCGTGACCGGCGAGCACATTATTCTTTTCGTCGATCATGATCGGGTCGGCGAAGCCGAACTCCAGGATGGACGCCCGCAGCTTCATGATCTGTTCGGGTGAATGCGTCCTGGCGTTATTGGTGTATGGCACGAGCTGATCGACCGGCATCATACGCAGTTCGCTGGTTGTGTGCATCGTTGAATCCTCCTTTTTCGATTGGTGACCTGATCGGCGTTATGCCGTTCAACCGGACAATGCGGTTGATCTCTGCGAGCAGCTCCGTGCTTTGTTTTCGGTACTGTTCGGCGATTCCGATGTAGGGGCTTGCGCCGACGTCGCCGGATCTGCCGCGTTTGGCAATCAGACCGAGGCGGGACACCGCTTCTTCACTCTGACGCCAACGCGCAACGGATAGCGCGTACTGCTCGACCAGGTATTGTCCGACAGCTTCCATGCAGCCGATCTCGTTCAGCCAGTTGGTGAGCTCCGCCGCGATCGGCTCGGCGTCAAGGCTGCTGCCGTCCTTTTGTGGTGCGTTTAATAGGTTCATGTGGTACCTCCCTTCGTGAATGGTCAGCTTGCTTTCGGTTCAAGCAGCTCCAGCAGATGGATCAGTGCGTCCGTCGCCCGCTTCGCCGCCTCCGCAACCTCGTGTAGAGTTTCGTGGTTGTCGGCAGGAATGCCGTGCTTGAACTTGTACAGCAGTTCACCCCAGATCGTATAGCTCCACCGGCCACCGGGGCCGAGGTGTGCGATACCGAACCGGGCTTTGCCCTGCTGCAGCATATCCGTCAGCGTCCACCAGCTGATGCCGAGATAGGTTGCAGCCTCTTTCGTTGAGACGGTGCCTTGACTGAGGATATATTCGTCCGTGATTTCTGCTTTCGCCATTCTTTCACCTCCTTTTGTTGGTGTGCTTGGTTGTGGTTGACTGCTTACTCCGTCAGGATCACGATCGCGCGGGTCACCGGACCGCCCTTGATCCGGACGTTCTTGGTGTGATTGAAGCTCTTGCGGCTGCATTCGACGCACAGCTTTCGTCCGGCGTCAAGCAGCGTCAGCGCGTAGTTGCGCGGGATGCCGAGCGAATCGAACAGGTCGTAGACCGGTTCCCGCTTCAGTGCGAGCCGCGAGCCGTTCTTGCTTTCCCAGATGACGTTGCTGCGATCTTTCGCAAGCTCGTCCACGAGCTTCGTCAGCCGCTGGATCTCCGCATCGTGCTTTTGTGCGATGGCTGCAAGCTCCTTTTGCCGCACTTCAAAGTCGATCAGCTTTTCACCGTGCTTATTAAGTCGGTTGTTGAGCTTCTCGATCAGCGCGTTGACGGTGTCGATCTTTTCCGCCAGTGTGAGTTCGAGCGAATCGAGCTTTTCAAGAATTTGTTGTTCTGCGGTCATGTGTTGTCCTCCTTTTTCTGAATTGTTTGGATTTCCAAACTTAGGTCGTAAAAAAATATACGCCAATTTCGGAAACGCCAATGCCAAGAAGACTGGCAATCTTGCAGGTTTCCTCGGCTGAAAAGTACGACTTCCCGTTCAGCTTCTTGCTGATCGAGTTTTCGCTTACATGAAGCGCCCTCGACAGATCAGCTTGTGTGAAGCCTTTTTCTGCCATGAGGCCCCTCAGCTTAGAAAAGTTGAACACAGCGCTTTCCTCCTTTCTTTCTCTATCCTCTGCGTTATGCGCGGGCTTGGAACCGCCGTCGGCCGCATTATAGAGCCCCCGGACGGGGGCCGGCTTTGTTTGGCAACTTATATGATGAACTATATTGAATTGCGCGGGCAAGGATTTGCACCTTGCATGATGGCTCCATTGTGGTCTTGCCAGATCGTCATCTGACTCACTTGCACATACCTGCGCCACCGTCCCCACTTTTCCTACTGCGTCTACCTTTTCCGCCACCGCGCATATATAGCGCCCTCGTAACCTCCGGGGCGGGTGTTCGTGTTACGCGACTTTATGAATCAGAGTTCTGAAGTGGTAGCACTGGATGTTATAACCACCGGCTCCGATCGTATTGACTTTAACCTTGCCGCGCTTACCGGTGATAATGCCGTTCAGATCTCCCTTGTAGCCGATCTCCAGACCGGACGCGTCGGTGATCTCGCCGATATACTTGTTCGTGCGCTCGATGATGTCGTCGTATTTCGCGGCCGCCTCGACCTTCAGATTCCGAGCAAGTTTTTCTTCTTCGATCTCGCCGCGGTAGAGGTAGGGCCGCAGGAAGCCCCACTGCGCATTGAACTCCCTGCGAAGATCGCGGGACACTTCAAAGTAGTCATCCTGCTTTAATTCGTCTGCCCGCCACTTCGTTTCAAGCTCTTTTTCCTGTGCCCGGTATTCCTCGCGTGCCGCCTTGTAGCGCGGCAGCGCATCGTGGTAGAACTGACTGACGCGAGCTTTCCACTGTTCCAAAAACTCGATGATGACGGTGATGTTTCGGCTGTTCGCCTTCTCGGTTGCGACCTTGAGATCGGCCTCGTATTTGGTGAGCTGGTCTTTCGCCTGCTCCAGATCGCGGGTCGTCCATTTCAAATCACTTTCGTGGTAGTAGTACGGGTTGACCGTCCAGCCGGTAGCCGCCGCTTTGTTGATCCGTTCGAGCTTCTTTGTCAGCTTCTCGATCTCCTTCTTTTTGCCTTCGACTCTTTTTGTGAGGAATTCAACTGTTGCCATGATGTGCGCCTCCCCTCAGATCTCGTCGCTGCCGTCGATATAATAAAAGGTATTGACGGCTTCTTTTTCGAGGACGAACATGATATTCGTGATCGTCTGGTTCTTGCTGTGGTCGTAGATGTCCTTTGCGACCTGGTAGAGGATCTCCGGCGTCGGGTCGTTCAGATCTACCATTCTCAGCATGTTTTCGTACTCTCTGTTGGTACCGCAGGTGTAGAAGCGGTTGCGGATGCAGGATGCCATGATGTTGCCGGAGCTCCAGCTTCTTGATGTGGTGATGGTCGGGGTTGTCATTGTTTCGTCCTCCTTTTTTGTGCTGTTTGGATTTCCAAACTTCGTACTTATATTACCATTTTTCTCCGGCTTTGTCAATAGGGTTTTCCAAACTTTTTTTGATTTTCTCGAAAAAATGTTTGACTTTCTCAACATATTGTGATAGTATATATTGTAAAGGAGGTGTTATCGTGGAAATTGAAATCATTGAGTCAGTAGCCGATAGATTAAGTCGTGCGCTCCGTATTCGGAAGATGCGTCAGAGCGATCTCGCAATGATGACCGGGATAGATAAGGGATCTATCAGTTGTTACTGTTCTGGACGGTACTCGCCAAAAGATGACAAAATCTTTTTAATGGCAATGGCCCTGCAAGTGAACCCTGCATGGCTATCTGGGTTTGACGTTCCAATGGAAGAACAAAATCTGCCGCCCTTGGAGGACAGCAGAGATTCGGCGTATGAAGAGGCTATTCGGTTGTTTCAGCGGATTTCTCCGGAGAAGCAGCAGGAGGTTCTTCGGTACCTTCGTTTTGTTGCATCGACCGAAGAATCAGAATAATAGTCATGAGCTGCTCGTCACTCAGGCGGGGCAGCAAATTGCGAAATTCGTTTTCGTTCATGGTTTCAACCCCCTATTCATCTTCAATTCAGTTCAATATACTTCGATCATCCGTTCACGGGGCTGAACAAATGTTCGATAACATTATAAACCGATGAGCGGCGTTTGTCAAGATTCAAGCGAAAAATTTTGTCCGAAAAATCGGACTAAAAAAATATGAAAGGAAGATTCCCATGAAAAAGACCCTTGCACTTATCCTTGCAATGATCCTTGCGCTTTCCTTGTTCGCTGCCTGCGGCAAAACCGAAGGCCCCGCGGACACCACTCCGGCGTCTTCATCTGACGACAGCACCGCGCCGGCAGACACCACCGAGGCGCCGGCCACCGAAGAGGCCGGCAAGCCTGGCACGTTCGTCAACGGTGTTCTGACCGCGAATCAGGTTATCATTAAGATCACGGATTATAAGGTGATTCCGAAGGGCCAGGACGGCAACGATTACAACGACGGTGATGTTATCGAATTCTATTATGACGTGACGAACGTCGACGCCGAAGAGCTGACCGCCTCCACCGCATGGATCGCCCTGATCGAAGCCATCCAGGATAACGATCCCAACGTGGTCAATCGCCTGGAAGTCGGCATGAATCCGGACGGTACGCCGGACAGCGATTTTGAGCAGATCAAAGTCGGCGGGACGGTGTCCAGCAGGATCTGCTATGTGTTGACAGATAACGTGACGCCGGTGGTGCTTCATGCCAGCACGATGGCCGGCGACGATTACGGTTCCCAGACGTTTGATATAGCCAAATAAACAAAAAAAGCCCCGGTGCTGCAACACCGGAGCAGGCAACCAAATCCCACAACCAAGCAATGTCGAAGGAGAGGTTATAATTATTGTAACACTCCTTGGACTATTTGTCAACGAAAAGGAGTGTATTATTATGAAAAGAGCAAACGGAACCGGCACGATCGTCAAGAAGGCCGGAAGAGCGAAACCGTGGATCGTCTACGGCGGGGCCTATAGGGACGGCGGCAAGCGCGTTGTCCCATTCCTCGGTTCGTATGCCAAAAAATCGGAAGCGCAGTCGTGCCTCGATGCGTACAACCAGAACCCGCAGCTGATCCGTGCCCGCATGACGTTTGAACAGGTTTACACCGAATTCAAACAGGGGAAGCGGTACCGCGAGTTATCGAAGTCACAGCGGGACTGCTACGCAGCCGCATATAAGCACTGTGCCCAGCTCTATCGGATCCCCTTTTCGGAGCTGCGCACCGCGCAATTTCAGAACATCATCGACACACTCGAAGCAAAAGGTCTGTCGATCTCTACGCTGCAAAAGGTGAAAGTGCTGCTCACGGTACTGACTGCACACGCGCTGCAGACCGACGCAGCATCGAAAAACTACGCCGGTTTCATCGTTTTGCCGGCTGCGCAACCAACGGAGAAGCGAGCGCTGAACGAGCTGGAACTGGCAAAAATCGACGCAGCAGCCGCATCCGGTAACACTGCCGCGCAGTGGGTTGAATATCTCCTGCACTCCGGCTGGCGGATCGGCGAGATGCTGGAGCTGACGCGCTTCCAGTACGATCCGATAGAGCACACCTTCCGCGGCGGCAAAAAGACCAAAAACGCCATCAACCGCCTGGTACCGGTGCACCCGGACGTGCAGGCGATCGTGGACGCGCAGCTCGCGCAGAACGGCGACACCGTCTTCTGCCTGCCGTCCGGAAAGCCGATGAGCCCAGACTATTTCCGCAAAAGGTTGTTTGATCCGTTGCTGAAGGAGCTCGGGATCGACGAATCGCTGACGCCGCATGCCTGCCGGCATACCTTCGCCACCAGGCTGAAGATCAACGGCGCGGACGAGTTCTGGCGGAAGCGGCTGCTCGGTCACGCTGCCGGCGATGTCACGAATGACATCTACACGCACGACGATCTGGAATGCCTGCGAGCTGCGATCCTCTGCTACGACCGCCAAAAACGAAAAGAAAACAAAAGGGAAGCCGGATAACGGCTTCTTTTTTTATGCTTTTCTGTCCGTAACCTGTCCGTAACTGTCAAAACTTCTTGCATTATTATTCCGATATAGAACGAAAACGAGGGTAAACGAAGACAATAAAAAAACACCGACAAACCCACATAAACACTGGATTTGTCGGCATTTCATCTGGTGAGGATAAGTGGACTCGAACCACCGACCTCTTGCATGTCAAGCAAGCGCTCTAACCAACTGAGCTATACCCTCGTTTTCTGTTGCGAGAGGTATTTTACACTATATTTTTCAAAATGTCAATAGCTGCAACAAAAAAACTTAGCGGAAATTATGCGCTTCCAGAACACCCTTGACCACATCCGGATAGTCGGTGATAATACCGTCGACGCCGAGCGCGGCAAAACGCTTGATCGCGCGCAGGCTGTTGACCGTCCAGAGATTGAGCTGCATCCCCGCGTCGTGGGTCTTTTTGACCAGGTCGGCGTTGACATACATCGAAAACGGGTGCAGCGCGTCGGCCTTCAGTTCTTTCGCCACCTCCAGCGGGTTGCGGTACACGCGGAAAATCACCTTGCTGTTCGGGCTGTACAAAAAGCCGGTCTTCACGGCGGGGTCGATTTCCTTTGCTTCCACAAGCAGCTTCGGGTCGAACGACGACAGGATCAGGCTGTCGAAGAGATCGAACTCTTTCACCATATGAATGGTGTCGCGGACGATGGACGTCTCGTTCGCGCGCGGACTTTTCAATTCGATGTTGAGCACCTTGATGCCGCCGGCGCCGACGATCAGTTCGAGAAACTCTTCGAGCGTCGGGATGCGCGTATCGGCGAACTTCGGCGAAAAGTAGGAGCCGAAGTCGTAGCCCTTGAGCTGGCTGAGCGTCATCTGCGAGATATTGCCCTTGCCGTTGGAGGTCTTGTCGATCGTGTAGTTATGGCAAAGCACAAGCTTGCCGTCCCGCGACAGATGGACGTCCGTTTCAAAGCCGTCCACGCCCATTTCGAGCGACTTTTGGAACGCGGGCAGGGTGTTCTGCGGCGCATAGACGTTTGCGCCGCGATGAGAGATTACTTTGATATCCGACATGTTGTCGTCCCCTTCTCCAAAAAACTGCAATCAGTATACCGCAAAGACAGCGGTTTGTCAATCCTTCGCCGGCAGCAAATCACGGTACTGATATGCGCGTACATAATCGACAATGAACGGCGACGGCAGATACTCATTCTGCGCCACCTTCTCGTTCACGCCGACGGACAGAATCAGGTACAGCGGCACACGGCAGACGCCGCCGAAATCGGTCCGTGCCGTTTCCACGCCGTTGACATAGAAGATATACTCGTCCTCGTTCCACGCGACGCCGTAGGTGTTGAATTGATTGTAGGGGTCGTCGGCATAAAAGGAACCCTGCAGTTCCATTTTGTGCGCGTCCCCGTAGGCGTCCACGTGGATCGTCTGAATGATGGACCCGAAATCGGGGCCCTTCGGGTTGTAATCGGTGCCGGTCTCCAATATATCGACCTCGGCACCGCTGACGCCGCCGTCGGTGTCGTCCGCCCACATCCCGTCGGTCAGCAGCCAGAACGCCGGGTTCAGTCCCGCGCCCTTCGGTAGAATACAGCGCACCTCGAAATATCCGTACAGCTGTTCGAAGCCCGTGTGCCGCCCGTTGTAGTTCTTATTGGGGTTGGTCTCCATGCCATAGGAATAATAATTTGCTCCGGCGGGACCGTCCTCTTTGTAGGCGGTGGTGATCATCAGACAACCGTCGTCGGTGAAGCTGACCTGCTCGCGGTTCCACCAGGCCGTGTCGCGCCTTTGGGTGTCGTTGTCGCCATAGACATAGTGTCCCTGCCAGACGGTCTCGTCAAAGCCGCGGTCGAATTCATCTTCGAACGTCAGCACGAACTGCGACATATCGATCTCGTCTTTGTACGGCTTGACGGGCGTATCGAACAGCGCCGCACCCCAAAGCTGAAAAAACGCGACGACCATCGCCAAAAAGCGTTTGCCCTGCAGCGAGACGAGCGCTTTCAAAGCGGCGAGCAGCGCCCCGCCGAGCGATGAAAACGCTGCCAGCCGGCGTTTCGGGATCATGTTTTGCAGCATAACGGGTCCTCCTTCAAAAAACACAGCCGCCTGTTGCGGCGGCTGCGGCGTCATCTGTTAAAACGGTAAAAACGCGTTGGTGTTGTCGAACGCGCCGACGTTATACAGCAGATCGTCGAACAGATCACTCAGCTCCACCTTCACGCCGTAGTAATCCGTCAGGCGGATCACCTTGCCGATACGCTTGACGATCGGCATAAAGGACCGGTATTCCTTGGACGTCGGCGGGAACTGCCGGATGCCGGAATACATATTGGAGATCAGCTCGATCATGAAATCGCGGACCTTGATATTCGCTGCCGCCGGGTCGACCTTGTTCGAAACGAAGAACATCTTCGCAAGCCCCTTGAAGGTCACGCCGTTGATCATTTTGCCGAGCATCCTGATCAGCGGGCGCAGGCGGTCGACCGTCTTCGCGTCCATCGAAAAGCCCTTCGCGAGCTCTTTGAAGTGGTCGATATTGTTTTCCATCGAATCGAAGATGTCGTTCAGCATGAACGTGAAGTGGTCCTTCATGTACTGGTCGACGGTCTTGCCGCCGAGGTCCCAGTCGAACGACTGCAGGTTGCACGTCTTGACGTCCAGTCCGTCCGTCTCGATCGTCACCTTGCGGTACGGCGCGGGGTGCCCCGTGATCGAACCGGTGTTGATATGGTACAGCCGGTTGCCGCGGACGGTATCGAGATGGGTGATCGACTGCATATGCGTGTGGCCCGTGAAGACGTACTTGATGCCGATATCGGCAAACATCGGCGCGGTCGTTTCGTAGCCGCCGAGCATATCGCGGTGAGAGAAGATCGGATAGATCTTCGTCGGCGGGAGCAGCGGGTGGTGCGTCACGGCGATCACCTTTTCGCCCTGTTCGTCCGCTTCGCGGACCTGCGCCTTGACCCACGTGAGCAGATCGTCATAGAAGCCGCAGAACGCTTCTCCGTCGCCGTCGTCGTTCAGCATCAGAAAGCGCCAGCCGGGGAAGATCTTCACCGCGTAGGAGAACGAAGGCTTGTGTTCCGCGACCGCTTCCTGCCAGCCATAGTCGGCGTACAGCTCGCGCAGCTTTTCGCGCGGATACTGCTCCACCTTGAACGTACCCTGATCGGTGAAACCGAGGGCATGCTTGTTGTAGTCGTGGGTCGCGGTCGTCAGATAGACGCGCTTGCCGGCGTCCTTGAGCGTCTGCAGCTTTTGAAGCAGCAGATCGTGGCTCGCCTTTTCGCCGTCGAAGGTCAAATCGCCCGAAATAATGATGACGTCCGTCTCTTTGTCGGCGGCCATTTCGGCGAACGCGCCGTCAATGATCGCGCAGGACTCCTTCATGCATTTCTGGTCCATCTGCGCCTTGAGGTCGTAGTACTTGCCGTAGGAACCGATCTCGTCAGCCGCATACAGATGCAGGTCGGTGATATGATAGAAGGTTGGGGCTTTCATGTTTTCACGCTCCTCGATTGGAAAGTGTGCAGTGTATAGTGCGGAGTGTGCAGTGATAGTCGACAGTCATCAGTCGTCAGTCGACAGCAAAAGCAGTACATAAACTGCACACTGCAAACTGTACACTGCACACTAAAAAATCTCTTACAGACCGGTCTTTTCGCGGATATAGTTCCGCGCAAGAACGGCATATTCGAACGGGTTCGCCTTGGCAGGGTCCTGCTCGGCTTCGACAACGACCCAGCCCTCATAATCGGCGTCGGCGAGGATGTCGAACACCGGCGTGAAATCGAAGTCGCCGTCGCCCGGCACGGTAAACGAGCCGGCGCGCACCGCGTCAAGGAAGCTGTAGCCCTTCGCTTTCGCGTCGTCGATCACGCTCTGGCGGATACTCTTGAGGTGGACGTGCTTGACACGGTTGACGTACTTTTTCAGCACGCCGATCGCGTCGTCGCCGCTGAACGCCAGATGACCGGTATCATACAGCAGATACACGAGGTCGGGGTCGGTCAGCTCCATCAGCTTGTCGATCTCTTCCGCGGTCTGGACGCCGGTGCCCATGTGGTGGTGGATCGTGAAGTACATCCCCTTCTCTTTCGCGAGGCGGCCCATTTCGTTGAAGCCCTTCACGATGAGATCCCACTGCGCGTCGGTATAGACCGGCTTTTCGCCGAAGATGGACACGGGCTTGCCCTGAATGGAGTTGCCCTGCTCAGAAGCGCCGATGACCTTCGCGCCGAGGGCGTGCAGGAAATCGCGGTGCTTGATGAACGCTTCGATCGTCGCGTCGTAGCCTTCGCTCAAAAGCAGGGACGAGAACCACGCGTTGCAGATGCGCATGCCGCGCACGTCGAGCTTATGCTTGAGCGTTGCAACGTCCTTCGGATATTTGTTGCCGATCTCACTGCCGGTGAAGCCCGCCAGCGCCATTTCGCTGACGCACTGTTCAAACGTGTTTTCCGCGCCGAGGTCGGGCAGGTCGTCGTTGGTCCAAGCGATCGGCGCGATCGCCAGTTGTACTTTTTCTTTATTCAGCATTAGATATTCTCCTTACACTTACATTAACTGTCGACTGAAAACTGTCGACTGTTGACTGATCTGTGCACTGCGCACTGTGCACTGTGCACTCTTAATACAGTCTTGCCTTTTCGATTTCGGCTTTCATGTCCTCGTATGCCTTCTGGACGGTCTCGCTGGTCGAGACTTCAGCAACGCCCACACGCCACCAGGAATCGTAGCCGTCGGACATGGACTTGTGCGCGACCTTGATATCAAACAGGACAGGGATGTCGTACTTTTTGGAATCCTCGAGCGCGGCCTTCAGCTCGTCTTCGTTTGTCACGCGGTAGCCCTTGCAGCCGTAGCCCTCGGCGATCTTCGCGTAGTCGGTCATAATGACCTCGCCGTCGAGGAAACCGCTTTCGGTGCGGCGGGTGAAGCGGGTGCCGAAGGTGTCGGTGCCCTGGTTGTTCTGGAGGTTCTCGATACAGCCCCAGCCCTCGTTGTCAAAGAGCATCACGTTGATCTTCGCCTTTTCCTGTACGGCGGTATAAAGCTCGCTGTGCAGCATCAAAAAGCTGCCGTCGCCGACGAAGGTATAGACGTCCTTATCGGGCGCGGCGAGCTTGGCGCCGAGGGCGCCGCAGATCTCGTAGCCCATGCAGGAGAAGCCGTATTCCATGTGATAGGTGTTTTCGCCCTTCGATTTCCACAGCCGCTGCATACAGCCGGGCAGAGAACCGGAGGAGCCGATCGCGATCGCGTCGGACGCGGCAAAGTCGTTGACAATACCGAGGGCGCGGGTCTGCGAAAAGCCGTCTTTCAGCTGAATGCTGTACATCCGGTCGATCTCCGCGAGGTAACTTGCCTGCGCTTCTTTATGCTCGGTCGTCCACGCGCTCTTGTAACCGTCGAGCAGCGCTCCGATCGCGTCGAGACCGGCTTTCGCGTCGGCGAGGACGGCGGTCGCGTCCATCTTGAATGCGTCGAACGGGCAGACGTTGATCGAAAGGATCTTCACGTCAGGGTTCTGGAAGCCCCACTTGGAGCAGGTCGTAAAGTCGGTCAGACGGGTGCCGACGGCGATCACGAGGTCCGCCTGTTTGGCAATCGCGTTGGCAGCAGCGCCGCCGGTGACGCCGACGCCGCCCATGTTCAGCGGGTGGTCAAAGGGGATCTGGCCCTTGCCGGCCTGCGTTTCGCCGATGGGGATATTGAACTTTTCGGCAAAGGAGAGGGCCGCGCGCCAGCTTTCGGAATAGGTCACGCCGCCGCCGACAATCATCATCGGCTTCTTTGCGGCTTTGATCAGGTCGGCTGCCGCCTGCGCTTCCCGGTCGGAGGGCAGCTGGCGGTCGATGTACCACACGCGCTTTTGCAGGAAATAGTCGGGATAGTCGAACGCTTCCGCCTCGACGTCCTGCGGCATGGCGATGCAGACCGCGCCGGTGTCGGCGGGGCTGGTCAGAACGCGCATCGCATTGATGCAGGCGGTCATCAGCTGTTCGGGGCGCTCGATGCGGTCCCAGTATTTGCAGACGGCGCGGAAGGCGTCGTTCGCCGTCGTGGAAACGGCGTTGAACTGCTCGATCTGCTGCAGCACCGGGTCGGGCTGGCGGCAGGCGAAGGTATCGCCGGGAAGGACGAGCAGCGGGATGCGGTTCGCCGTCGCGGTGCCGCAGGCGGTGACCATGTTCAGCGCGCCGGGGCCGATCGACGACGTGCAGGCAATGATCTCGCGGCGGTGCTTCTGCTTCGCGTAGGCAATCGCGGCGTGCGCCATGCCCTGCTCGTTGTGACCCTGGAAGTAGGTCAGGTTGTGACCGCCCTGTTCGAGCGCCTGGCCGATACCGACCACGCAGCCGTGGCCGAAGATGCCGAAGATGCCTTTGACGAACTTGGTTTCCTTGCCGTCAAAGCTGACGTACTGGTTGTCGAGGAACTTGACGAGGGCTTGCGCCATGGTGAGTTTCATTTTTCATCACACTACTTTCTTAGATTAAAAAGTTGGGAAAAAGCCGTTAGCTGTTAGCTGTTAGCTGTTAGCCGTTAGCAAAGGGGCGCCGCCTGCGGCGATGCGCCGAAAACCAAAACGCTAACTGCTAACCGCTAACTGCTAACTGCTGCCGAAAGTATGAAGCTGCGCTTCATACTTTCGGCCACATGAGGGCTTCACTTGCCGGATCCGTCACCCAGCGGTGCTCGGGCAGGAAGTACGGCGTGATGTACGGGTTGCCGTCGAGGTGGCGGATCACCCAGAGGTACCACATAGCGTAGCCGGGCGCCGTCGTCTGCGGGTGGGTCTCTTCGTCAATAATGAGCACGGTGGAGTTGTTGTGCGTCTTGACCACGTCCTCGCTCAGTTCGGCAAAGCCGTAGCCCTGTTCGGGGTTGAACTTGTAATAGTAAATCTCCGGCTGCGGATGGGTGTGCGGCGGGTAGCTCGACCACTTGCCGGGGAAGCCGATCACTTCGCCGACGACGAGGTTGCTGTAGGGCGCGTTGCTGTAATCGAAGACGGTGCGCACGATCCGGGTGGACGCTTCGCGCATCGTGCCCGCGCCGCGGTGCTCGCTGGCGCATTCTTCGGGCGTATAGAGCTTGCACGGGAAGGTCTTCTCGTTGTCGGTACGGTGGACGCACCACTCGCTTTCGCCGAGAGCGGTGATCGTCACCTTGACATCATTGGGTACGTGCAGCACCCACGGCTCGTAATCGAAGCAGTTCTCGCGTTCGATCTCGACGCAGTTGCCGTCGAATTCCACCTTCGCCTTACCGTAAACGAGCAGATAGGCGCGCTCAAGGTGCTGGTCTTCGCTGAAGACGTCGCCCGCCTTCTGGCGCAGGATGCCGAAATCCATCAGCGTCTTCGGTTCGGCGTCCTGATAGTTCGTGATTGCGGTATAACCGTAGTCCCATTCCTGCGGTCCGGGAATCAGTCGTTTATCCATTACTGTCCCCTCCTTAGCCGAGAATCTCGGCGACCTTGACGGGTCTGCCTTCCTTGACGGACTTCTTCGCGGCAAGGGCGATCAGAATCGCGGCAAGGCCGTCTTCGCCCGTCGTCGGGGTCGGCTTGTCGTTCTGGACGGCGTCCACGAACTGCCGCATCTCGTCGGTGAAGGACTGCATATAGCGTTCCAGGAAGAAGTAGAGCGGCTTGTCGGTCACAACGCCGTCGGCGGTCATCAGCGTGACATTGGTCGGGGTATCGTTGGCGGCGACGGCGGCGCCGAGGGAGCCGAACGCCTCCACGCGCTGGTCGTAGCCGTAGGCGGCGCGGCGGGAGTTGTCGATCACGCCGATCGCGCCGTTTTTGAACTTGAGCGAAACGATCGCGGTATCCACGTCGCCGGCTTCGCCGATCGCGGGATCGACAAGGCAGGTTGCGTTGACATAGACTTCGTCCACTTCGCTGCCCGCGATGAAGCACGCCATATCGAAATCATGGATCGTCATATCGAGGAAGATACCGCCCGAAACGGCAGCGTACTGCGCCGGTGGCGGCTCGGGGTCGCGGGAGGTGATTTTCACCAGCTCAAGCTTGCCGATCTTGCCTTCATTGATCAGTTCGCGGATATGGGCGAAGTTATGGTCAAAGCGGCGGTTGAAGCCGACCTGCAGCTTGACGCCAGCCTCTTTCACGGCGGCGATCACGGCGAGGACCTTTTCCGGCGTCAGATCGACCGGCTTTTCGCAGAAGACGTGTTTGCCGGCCTTCGCGGCGTCAATGGAAATGTCCGCGTGGGTGTCGGTCGACGAGCAGACGAGCACCGCGTCGATCTCCGGATCGGCGAGCATCGCCTTGTAGTCGGGATAGATCTTTTCGATCCCGTATTCCGCCGCGAGCGCGGGCAGCGCGTCGGGGAACACGTCGGTGATACCGAGCACTTTTGCGCCGGGCACACTGTAGGTGATCGATTTCATGTGGACCTTGCCGATCCGTCCGGCACCGATAATACCGATATTGAGTTGTTTCATAGCAATACCTCCGTCATTGCAATAACTTGCACGCGCGCGTGCTTATTCATTGTAAAGTATAGCAAAAAAAACGGCGCGTTGCAAGATGTAACGTGCGAAATCTGTATAAAAATTCTGTGGTTTTCTTTTAAATTTCCTTTGAGTTAGATATTGTAAAATCACCGGAAGCGTGTTATAATAACATGATTATACATTCACGAGGTGATACCCTATGGGAATTTTGAAAAAGATCTTCGGAGACTACTCCTCGAAAGAGATCAAGCGGCTGCGTCCCCAGCTGGAAAAAACGCTGGGCTATGAGGAAGCGTACAAAGCGCTTTCCGACGCGGAGCTGAAGCACAAGACCGTCGAATTCAAGGAGCGGCTCGCGAACGGCGAATCGCTCGATTCCCTGCTGCCCGAAGCGTTCGCCACCTGCCGCGAAGCTGCGGCGCGCGTGCTGAACATGCGCCACTTTCCCGTCCAGCTCGAAGGCGGCATGGTCCTGCATCAGGGCCGTATCGCGGAAATGAAGACCGGCGAAGGCAAAACCCTCGTCGCGACC
>JAFYDS010000028.1 GCA_017544665.1 Clostridia bacterium
ACATTATATCCGGTGCGCTACGATGAATTTGTCGAAACATACACCACGGCGCACAAGCTCGAAAAATCTTTTATCTATGCCGTCATCAAATGCGAAAGCAGCTTTGACCCGAACGCCGTGTCCAACGTCGGCGCGCGCGGACTGATGCAGATCATGCCCGAGACATTCGAATGGCTCCAGAGCAAGACGGGAGAGAACAACGACCTCGACGCGCTGTTCGACCCCGAAACGTCGGTCCGCTACGGCTGCATGCTGTATGAGATCTTGCTGCGGCAGTTCCCGTCGCCGCACACGGCGATCTGCGCCTACCACGCCGGGATGGGCAACGTGGAAAAATGGCTGCAGGATCCGCAGTATTCCGACGACGGCAAAACGCTGAAAAACATCCCGTTCCCCGCGACGGCGCACTACGCCGACAAGGTGCTGCGGGTGCAAAAAATATATGAAACACTGTATCAATAAAGAGGTGGAACCAATGGAGAATAAACCTTTCGCGCAACGCATCCGTGACGGCCTCAAGCTAGCTAAAATGACGCAAGTGGAATTGTCAAAAGAAACCGGTATCCCGAAATCCGCAATCAGTCAATATATCAGCGGTAAATTTGAGCCGAAGCAAGACAGATTCCGTCTGATAGCAGATACCCTCGGTGTCTCTGAGGCATGGTTGAGAGGTTTCGATGTTCCAATGCATAAACAAACAAAGTCGCCCGAATCAGGCGACAAAAAAGGAGGCCCCTTCATGAGCGACAAAACCGAGGCGGAAGCCCTGCAGGAGCAGCTGGCGATCCGCAACGAACATTTTTTGAAAGACCACGCCGACGAAATCGAAAAGGCCGACGCGTTCTGCGAGGGCTACAAAGCCTTTCTGCAGCGCGCCAAGACCGAGCGCGAATGCAACAAGGCGATCCTTGAAAAAGCCGCCTCGCTCGGCTTTGTGCCGTTCGACCCGTTCGGCAGCTACAAGCCCGGCGACAAGGTCTATGTTGACAACCGCGGGAAATCCGTGATCCTTTGCGTCTTCGGCAAAAAGAGCGTCGCCGAGGGCGTGAAGATCGTCGCGTCGCATATCGACTCGCCCCGGCTCGACATGAAGCCGACCCCGCTTTACGAGGACACGGAGCTCGCTTATTTCAAGACGCATTACTACGGCGGCGTCCGCAAGTATCAGTGGGCGGCGATCCCGCTGTCGCTGCACGGCGTGTTCGTCAAAAAGGACGGAACGGTCGTTCCGGTCTGCCTCGGTGAAGAGGCGGGTGAACCGCAGTTCGTCATCACCGATCTGCTGCCGCACCTCGCGAAGGAGCAGTCACAGCGCACGCTGTCCGACGGCATCCGCGGCGAAGAGCTCAACGTCATGGTCGGCTCGCGTCCGTTCAAGAGCGACAAGGGCAGCGAACTGGTCAAGCTGAATATTTTGAAGCTCCTGTCTGAAAAGTACGGGATCGACGAAAACGACTTCACCTCCGCCGAGCTGGAAGTCGTCCCGGCGTTCGAAGTGCGCGATATCGGCTTTGACCGCGGGCTGATCGGCGGCTACGGCCACGACGACCGCGTCTGCGCCTATCCGGCGATGGAGGCGCTGTATTCGCTGGACGTTCCGGCCTACACCTGCGTCACCGTGCTCGCGGACAAGGAGGAGATCGGCTCCGACGGCAACACCGGACTCGCGTCCTCGTTCTTGCGCTATTTCATCGAAGATCTCGCGGAGATGGAGGGCGTCAAGGCGCGGCACGTCCTGCACAACAGCGACTGCCTGTCCGCCGATGTGACGGCGGCCTTTGACCCGACCTTCCCGCAGGTCTTTGACAAGACGAACAGTTCGTTCCTGAATCACGGCGTCTCGATTGCCAAATATACCGGCGGCCGCGGCAAGAGCGGCGCTTCCGACGCCAACGCGGAATTCCTCGGCAAGGTCCGCGCCCTGCTCGACAAGGAGAACGTCCGGTGGCAGATCGGCGAAATGGGCAAAGTCGACGAGGGCGGCGGCGGTACGGTCGCGCTCTACCTCGCGAACCTCGACATCAATGTGCTCGACCTCGGCGTTCCCATGCTGTCGATGCACGCCCCGTTTGAGCTGGTCGCGAAGACGGACGTGTACAGCACGTTCCGCGCGTGCCAGGCGTTTTATCAGCAATAAGCAAAAGCCACCCGAATGGGTGGCTTTTGCAGTGGTTAGCGGTTAGCTGTTAGCAGTTAGTACGCGGGAAAGGACGATGAGACAGCAAGTATGCCGCCGCGCGCGAAGGAACGGACTCTTTCCCTCAATCCCTTCATCCCTTTTCCCGCTGTTCTTGCTAACCGCTGACAGCTAACTGCTAACAGTTGAACAAGCGCCTCCGCGGAGGCGCTTGTTTCACGTATTGATGTTGTTCAAAAATGCTTTCAACCGTTCGGATTGTGGGTTGTCGAAGACCTCGTCGGCGCGGCCCTCTTCGGCGATCACGCCCTGATCCATGAACACGATGTGGTCCGAGACGTCCTTCGCGAAGCTCATCTCGTGCGTCACGATCACCATCGTCATGTGCTCTTCGGCAAGCTCGCGGATGACCTTGAGGATCTCGCCGGTCAGCTCCGGGTCGAGCGCGCTGGTCGGCTCGTCGAAAAAGAGGATCTTCGGCTCAAGCGCCATCGCGCGGGCGATCGAGACGCGCTGCTGCTGGCCGCCGGACAGCTCGCACGGGTAGTTTTCCAGCTTGTCGGAAAGCCCCATTTTCGCGAGCAGCGCTTTCGCTTTCTCTTCGATCTCGGCGATGATCTGCTTCTTGTTTTTCTTGTAATCCGGCAGTTCCTTTGCCCTGAGGCGCGGCGCGAGCGTCACGTTGTCGAGGACGTTGTACTGCGGAAAGAGGTTGAACTGCTGGAACACGAGACCGATCTTCAGCTGCTTGTCGCGCTTTTCCTTCGCCGACAGCTTTGCCTGCGTGTCGGAATCGAAGATCACGTCGCCGTCCACGGTGATGCGCCCGACGTCGGCGGTCTCCAGAAAGTTGATGCACCGCAAAAGCGTCGTTTTGCCGGAGCCGGAGGAGCCGATGATCGACAGCACGTTCCCCTTTTCCAGCGAAAAAGAGATGCCCTTGAGCACTTCGGTCTTGCCGAAGCTTTTATGGATGTTGCTGACTTCCAGAATTGCCATCGTTCTCCCTCCTTACACCTTGAAATAGCTGAGCTTCTTTTCCAGCTTGTTGAACAGCAGCGTCAGAATACCGCTGAACAGCAGGTAATAGACGCCGGTGAAGAACAGCGGCCAGATCTGACCTGCGATGCCGTGGGAGCCCTTCATAAACGACTGGCCTGCCCAGATGATCTCCTGCAGCGCGATGATGCGCGCGAGGGAGGTGTCCTTGACGAGGGTGATGATCTCGTTGCTCATCGGCGGCACGATCCGCTTGATCACCTGCAGCAGCACCACGCGGAAGAAGGTCTGCGACTTGGTCAGACCGAGCACCTGTGAGGCTTCGTGCTGCCCGACGGGGATGCTCTGGATACCGCCGCGGTAGATCTCGGAAAAGTAGCAGGCGTAGTTGATGATGAACGCGACCGTCGCCGCCGCGAACCGTCCGCTTTCTCCGCCGCCCCAGATCGGGTTGCCCCAGACAAGACCGGGGAAAAAGAAGATGATCAGCAGCTGGATCATGAGCGGCGTGCCGCGGACGATCCAGACGAACACCCTGGTGACGGCGCTCAGGGGCTTGAATTTCGACATCGAGCCGAACGAGATGATCAGGCCGAGCGGCAGCGCGCCGAGCAGCGTGCAGAAAAACAGCTTGAGCGTTTGGAAAAAGCCGACATTCAGCGCCGCAAAGACCGTCGGGAACTGTTGAAAGAACTGTGACATGGTTTGTCTCCTTACAAAGAAAGACACGGTTCCGAAGCAGCGCCCCGGAACCGGAATCGGACTGTTGTTTTGCTTATTTGATCAAAGCAGCCTGCACGTTGTAGGTTTCGGCGATCGCATCGACCGTACCGTCGGCAATGGCAGCGTCAAGGAAGGCGTTGAATTTTTCAACAAGGTCGGAGCCCTTGCGGAAGCCGACGCCGTATTCTTCGTCGTTGAGGCCGACCGTGTAGGTCAGGTTCGCGTAGCTGGTGCCTTCACCGACCATGGCAGCCGCCATGAGCGAGTCGATGATCGCGGCGTCGCAGGTGCCGGCGGCAACTTCCTGCAGCGCGGTCGCCTGGTTTTCCACTTCGGTGATCTTGAAGCCGAGTTCGGTGGCGACTTCTTCGCCGGCGGAGCCGTTTTCAACGGCGAACTGCAGATCCTTGCAGGCTTCGGCGGTCTGATAGTCCGCGGCCTTGTCGGCCGGGACGATGACGATCTGCTGGTTGTTGCAGTACGCCTTGGAGCAATCCATCGCAGCCTTGACTTCTTCGGTCAGCGTCATGCCGTTCCAGACGCAGTCGATGGTTTTGCCGTCGAGCTCGGTGACTTTGTAGTCCCATTCGATCAGTTGGAATTCGACGGCGACGCCGAGCGATTCAGCAAACTTCTTCGCAAGATCCGCGTCAAAGCCGACCCACTCTTCGCTGCCTTCCTCCTGGAAGTCCATCGGCGCGAAATCGGTGATACCGACGACGAGGGTGCCTTTGCCCTGGATGTAGGCGAGATCGGAGTCCGCGGCGGGTTCTTTATCGCCGCAGCCGGCGAGCGCGAAGCAAAGACCGATCATCAGAACGGAAAGAACGAGAGCAATGATTTTTTTACGCATGATAAAATCTCCTTTTGTTTGGCGCCGTTCGGGCGCTTTAGTGTGCTAACATAGTAACACGCTGCAACCGTTTTGTCAAGAGATATTTCGGAAAAAGACGAAATCTGCCGACGCGTCCGCGGGACCCTGTATGTGGAATTTTAACGAATTATTCACACATTTTCTCCAAAAGATGGTAAAATATACTGGGAATCATCTTTGGCGAAGGAGGATGACGTATGGACAAATTTTCACTCATACTGGAAAAGGTCAAAGGTAAAGTCGATATCAAAATGATCCTGACGCTCGTCAATGCCCTCATGGGCCTGCTGCGCAGCCTGATCGAGGCGAAGCAAAGCGACACGGGGACAGACATCATCTGAACCACGCGGACGGCGCACCTTTGAACAAAACAAAAATCCGTGCAGGAGACGCTCCTGCGCGGATTTTTATATTCTGTTTTATCTCAGTTGACCACGTTGCGCGGCATGCCATCCAGGAACGAGAGCAGATTGCCGCGGAAGATCTCCATCAGCCGGCTGCGCGCCTCAAAGCTCGCCCAGGCGATGTGCGGCGTGATGATACAGTTTTCGCAGGCGAGAAGGGGATTGTCGGCTTTCGGCGGCTCGGTGGAGAGTACGTCCGCGCCGGCGCCCGCCAGCCGGCCGCTCTGCAGCGCCGCGGCGAGGGCGGCTTCGTCCACAACGGGACCGCGCGACGTGTTGATGAGATACGCCGTCGGTTTCATCTTCGCAAGGAAGGCGTCGTTGACGAGACCGGTCGTTTCCGGCGTCAGCGGACAGTGCAGGGTCACGACGTCGCTCTCTCGGAGCAGGGTGTCGAGGTCAACGAAGCTGACGCTGCCGAAGCCGTCGTACTGCCGCGTGTGGGGAGAAACCGCGAGTACGCGCATGCCCATCGCGTTCGCGATCTGCGCGACGGCTTTGCCGATCCGGCCGAAGCCGAAGATGCCGAAGGTTTTGCCGTGCAGCTCTCTGAGCGGCGTTTTCCAATAGCAGAAGTCCCTCGAGCGCGTCCAGTCGCCGGCTTTGACGCTGTCGTTGTGCAGCCCAACATGCGTCGTCAGCTCCAGCAGCAGCGCGAATACGAGCTGCGCCACGCCGTTGGTGGAATAGGCGGGGATGTTGCAGACCGGGATGCCGCGCGCGCGGGCGGCGGCGCCGTCCACCACATTGTAGCCGGTGGAAAGCAGCAGGATGCACTGCAGGTCGGGCAGGGCGTTGATCGTTTCGGCGGAAACTACGGTCTTGTTCGTGACGAGGATGTTCGCCCCGGCGCTGCGCTGCGCCGTCAGCTCCGGCGGAGTATATTCATAGACCGTCCAGTCGTCCACACAATCGTTCAGCCAGTCCCACGAAAGATCACCCGGGTTTTCTGCATAGCCGTCCAAGATGACAAGTTTCAAAGCAATCATCCTTTCATCGGTTCTTTTTCTCATTATATCACAAAAACAAAAAAAGAAAACTTGACAGAAGGAAAAATTTTCTATGAAAAACTCCTTATTTTTTTATTAAAATTGTTGACCGATTGCACGGTTCATAGTAGAATAATATCATGTATAACTGTCTATTGGTCAGGAGGCTGACGCTTGCAAAAGAAACGAAGCCGCAGCAATGTGATGAACTTCGCCGCGTTCATCTGCTTTCTGCTTGCGCTCGGGATGATCATTTTTCTTCGTCTGTCGCAGATGGAAAGCGTGCTGCAATGGTACCAGAAATATACCGACGCGCTCTCATCCTTTGAGCAGTGGATCCAGAAATACGGCGCCACCTGGTATTCCGTGCTGATCATCCTCGCGAACTTTATGCTCAAGGCTGTGATTCCGTGGTTTCCGCTGTCGTGTATCTGCGTGGCGTGCGGGGTGCTGTTCCCCGCGTATCTCGCGATCCCGATCAACACGGTCGGTGCGGCGCTCCTGTTTACAATCAAATATTTCTGGGGCAAGAAATACGGCGGCGGCAACGCCGAAAAGCTGCTTGCCAAAAACGAAAAAGCGGAGCAGCTCGTCGAACGCAGCAAGATCGGCTCCGCCGTGGTGCTGTTTTTTCTGCGGTTCTTCCCGTGTATTCCGATCAATTCGGTCAGCCGCCTTTACGGCACAAGCGACATCGGCTACTGGAAGTATCTGATCGTGTCGCTGCTCGGCTTTTCCTATAAGCTGTTTTCCTATACGATCATCGGCCGCAGCGTGTACGATCCGATGTCCGCAAGCTTTTTGCTGCCGTTCATTTTGCTGTTTATCCTCTCCGGACTGGTGCTGCTGGCGTTCAACGGCGTCGTCAGCCTTTCCAAGGGAGAGATCAGTCTCAATTGACATTCGCCGGCGTTTGCCGCGATGCGATAGATCAACCAAAAACCGAAAGGGAGATGAGTGATGGCTGCGTATCAACAACTGAAAACGCTGCTTGCGTCCCGTGCCATGGACGAAGCGTTTTCCCGTGTTTACATACCGGCACAGTTCGACACCCAGTATCAGCGGTTCACGCAGGTGCTGGAGGAATTCAAAGCGCGGTTCGACGAAAAGGGGACGCGCGATATCCGCCTGTTTTCCGCGCCCGGCCGTACGGAGGTCGGCGGCAACCATACCGACCACAACTACGGTAAGGTGCTCGCTGCGTCGATCAGTCTCGACGTCGTTGCGGCGGCGGCGAAAAACGACGAGGGCGTCGTCCGGATCAAATCGGCGGGCTACCCGATGGACGCCGTCTCGTGCAGCGACCTTGCGGTGCGCGACGCGGACGCCGGCCGCAGCCGCTCGCTGGTGCGCGGGATGCTCGACCGGTTCGTACAGCTCGGCTACAAGGTCGGCGGCTTCGACGCGACGACGGCGTCGCAGGTGCTTTCCGGCTCGGGACTGTCGTCTTCCGCCGCGTTCGAGGTGCTGATCGGCACGCTGATCAACCACCTTTACAACGATGGCAAGGTGTCGCCCGTGGAGATCGCAAAGATCGCACAGTATGCCGAAAACGTCCATTTCAAAAAGCCCTGCGGTCTGCTGGACCAGATGGCATGTTCCGTCGGCGGCTTTGTGACGATCGACTTTGCCGATCCGCAAAAGCCCGTGATCGGCAAGGTGGCGTTTGATTTCGCCTCCTGCGGGCACGCGCTGTGCATCGTCGATACCAAGGGCAGCCACTCCGACCTGACAGACGATTACGCCGCGATCCGCAGCGAAATGGAAGCTGTCGCCGGCTTCTTCGGCAAGAAGGTGCTGCGCGAGACCGATAAGCAATCGGTCCTCGACAACGCCGCCGCGATCGCAAAGCAGTGCGGCGAACGCGCCGTTTTGCGCGCGGTCCATTTCTTCAACGAAAACGAGCGGGTCGATAAAGAGGTGCAGTCGCTCGAAAGCGGCGATTTCGAAGCGTTCAAGCGCCTTGTGATCGAAAGCGGCTTTTCGTCCTATCTTTACAATCAGAATGTATTCACATCCAAACGGCCGAAGAACCAGCCGCTGTCTCTGGCGCTGCTGGTCAGCGAGGAGATTTTGCGCGGCCGCGGCGCGTGGCGGGTCCACGGCGGCGGTTTTGCGGGAACGATCCAGGCTTTCGTGCCGCTGGATATGCTCGACAGCTACGCGAACGCGATGCGCGCGCTGTTCGGGGATGACGCTTGTTATGTCCTGAATATCCGCCCGGTCGGCGGCGTTCAGATCAGTTAAATCACATTATTGAAGGAGCGATTGTTATGAAAAACGTATCAAAACGAGTATTGTGTGTCCTGCTCGCGCTGCTGATGCTGGCGAGCATGAGCGCCGTGCAGCTTGCCGGCGCGGCGGCGACGGTCGGCAAAGTGGAAACGCTGAAAGTCTCGTCTGTGGCACAGAACAAGATTACCCTGAAGTGGAGCAAAGTCAACAAGGCGAGCGGCTACTGCGTCTATTCCTTTGACGCAAAGAAGGAGCTCTGGTCGGTCGAGACCTATACGACCGACACGACCTTCACCGCCAAGAGCCTGACGCCCGGCACGAAATACACCTATAAGGTCGCCGCGTATCAGAAGGACGGCACGACCCGCGTCTTCGGCAAAGATTCGCCGACGGTGTCCGCGCTGACGAAGCCCGACCGCGTGACGAAGCTGACCGCGAAGGTTTCGAAATCCGTGAAGGTCAAGCTGACCTGGGACGCCGCGCGCGGCGCGACCGGCTATGTCGTCTATGCCAAGAGCGGCGACAAATACAAGAAGGTCGCAACGACCAAAAAGCGCACGTACACAATTGCCTACAAAGCGGCCCCCGGCGTGATGTATTATAAAGTCAGAGCATACGTCAAGAGCGGCAAGACCACCCAGTATGCCGCCAAGTACAGCCCGGTCGCGAAGGTCAAGGCGCTGCCTGACGCCGTGACCAGTCTGACCGCCACCAACATCGGCGGCGCTTCCGCCACACTGAAGTGGAAGGCGGCGAACGGCGCGTCGGCGTATGTCATCTTCAAAAAGGACGTCGGTACGGACGGCAAATATGAACAGGTTGCCGTCACGAAAAAGACGACCTACGAAGTCAAGTATCCGGCGTCTCCGCGCACGGTCTATTACAGCGTGCAGTCAAGAGCGACAGTCAACGGCAAGACGACGCTGGCGGCTGTGAGCCAGCCGGTCTATATCTCCCTGTGGCCGAAGCCGGTGAGCGCCGTGTTCGTCAAGAAGGCGGGCCATGATTCGCTGACGCTTGAATGGGCGAAGGCAGACGGCGCGTCGGAATACCATGTCTATCAGTATATCGGCGGCGAACTGCAGGAGATCGGCACGACCGAAAAGACCACCTTTGTGGTGACAGGTCTGGAGCCGGAGACCAGCTACAGTTTCCGTGTCCGCGCAGTCGCGAACTATCTGGGACAGATCACCGAGACCGAGATCAGCCCGGTTTTGACCACGATGACCAACTTCGGTACCGTGAAGGGCGCGACCGTCGTGCTCAACAGCAACAACACCGCCGTGCTTTCGTGGAATGCCCTGGAGGGTGCCTCCGGCTATCAGGTGGAAAAGAAGGACGGCGACATCTGGAAGCTGATCGGCGAAAGCAAGACCACGCTGATGAACATCTCCGACAAGGAGAGCGGCGATAAGCTCGGCGTCGGCAAGACCTATTACTACCGTGTCCGCGCCTTTGTGGAAGAGAAAGGCGAAAAGGTCTATTCCCCCTACACCGATGTGATCGAAGTCCATTCCGTCCCCGGCAAGCCGGAAAAGGCGAAGGCAGCGGCTGGCTCCGACCATGCGATCGTGCTGGACTGGCCGGCAGTGGAAGGCGCAGACGGCTATCATCTTCAGTATTACAACAAGAACGGCAAATGGATCGACGACGTTGACGTGCTCGGCGCCGACGTTCATACCTATACGAGCAAGGACGGCAAGGTCCGCACCTATTACGCGAAGAAGAACCAGACCGAGAGCGGCACCTATCAGTTCCGCGTGGCGGCGGCTGTGGTCAACGCCGGCAGACTGACCTACGGCGCCTACGGCGATCCGATCTCCTTCAAGTACACCTATGAGCCGGAACCGGAGCAGATCTATTCCGAGGCGACGACGATCAACGGCGTGTTCGGCTATCTGTACGATCCGAATGAAAACGTCTTCTACACCTCGGACGACCCGTGGCAGCGCAACTTCGGCTTCAACAAGCTCTACGACTATGCGTCGCAGTTCGTCTGGATCCAGTATGACACCACGCGCTTCTACTTCACCTATCAGGATTCCGACTGGATGGTGCAGCCGTGGAAGGGTCAGTACGGCATTCTCCTTTACGGCGCGGAGCTCGGCGTCTATAAGAAGTACACCGACCGCGAAGCGGATCACTATGACTGCGCGCAGGATCAGGACCGCCTGCAGATGTCGATGGAATTTGAACGCTACTACTTCAACGACGACGGCACGACCGGCGAATGGAGACATGAGTTCAACCGTCCGTATGCGACCTACTGGTGGTGCACCGGCTTCAAACTGTCCGGTCTGATCCGTCTGGTTCAGCCGATCGACGCCAACACCGTCAACGAAAACGTGGATAAGCAGAACTATCCGGAGCTGCGCGCGAATTACCGCGTCACGATGAAGGACTTTGAGATGCTGGAAGTCTTCCTTGATGCAATGAAGGAAGTCGGCTACAAGCAGATCGATTATAAAGAAGGCGTCAAACCGAAGAACCTGGAATTCGCCTATCACGATCTGGACGTGTACTTCCCGTTCTAAAAAACGCAACCCGATGCCACCGCTGCGGCGGTGGCATTTCTGCAAAGGGGGATCCGTATGAAAGAGACTGCGCGGATTGTTTCCGCTTTCGGTACGCCGCAGATCGGCGGCGCGACGCCGGAGGAGCAGGCGTTTTTACAGCGTCTTGTTGCCGTGACGCCCTCGCCGCGCCAGAAAGCGCACGAGACGCTCGAATATTACAGCTTTCTGCACTTCGGCATGAACACGATGACGAACCGCGAATGGGGGACAGGCGACGAGCCGGCGACGCTGTTTGCGCCTGCGACGGTCGACACCGACCAGTGGTGCCGTGTCCTCAAAGAGAGCGGCAGCCGCGGCGTGATTTTGACGGCGAAGCACCACGACGGCTTTTGCCTTTGGGACACGAAAACGACGACCCACAGTGTGATGCACTCCCCCTACGGCAAGGATGTGCTGCGGCAGCTGCGCGACAGCTGCGACAAATACGGGCTGCGGCTCGGCGTCTATCTTTCGCCGTGGGACCGCAACGCCGCCTGCTACGGGACCGAGGAATACAACGACTTCTTCGTCGCCCAGCTGACGGAGCTTTGTTCAAACTACGGAGATTTGTTCGAGGTCTGGTTCGACGGCGCCTGCGGCGAAGGACCGAACGGGAAACGGCAGCGCTACGACTGGCGGCGGTATTACAGCGTGATCCGCGCGCTGCAGCCGGACGCCGTGATCGCGATCAGCGGGCCGGACGTGCGTTGGATCGGCAATGAGGGCGGACGTGTACGCGAAAGCGAATGGAGCGTTGTCGGCGCGCCCGCCGTGTTGTCGGACCGCGTCGCGGCGCAGTCGCAGCAGAGTGAGACCGACCTTTCGTTTGACCGCTGTGAAGCCGACCTCGGCAGCCGGGACGCGCTGCAAAACGAGACGGACCTCATCTGGAGCCCCGCAGAGGCGGACGTTTCCGTGACGACGGGCTGGTTTTACCACGGGAGAGGCTACTACCTTTTCCGCAAAAAGCGGACGGCGAAACAGCTCGTTTCGATCTATTTCAACACCGTCGGCGGCAACGCTTCTCTCTTGTTGAATGTTCCGCCCGACAAAAACGGCTTGCTTTCCAACCGCGAACAGCGGACGCTGCGCCGCGTCAAACAGCAGATCGACGCCGCCTTCCGCACGCCGCTGCAGCCGTTGCTCACTCTGCTTTCCGCGGATGGGACGGCGATTGACGCGCAGGGGCTCGCAAACGGCGAAACCGTGCTGTTTCCGGCGGGTGCGTTCGTGCTGCGGTTGTCTTTTGACAGCGCTCAGCCTGTGCGGACGCTCGTGCTCGGAGAGGATACCGCGTACAGCCAGCGCGTCGAGCGCTTCTCCGTCTGGGCGGAGGACGCACACGGCGACGTGCGCAAGCAAAAAAGCGCGACCGTGATCGGGCACAAGAAGATTTTGCGTTTCTCCCGCCCGGTCAGGACAAAAACGCTGTATGTGGTGATCGAGCAGGCGCGGGATGTGCCGGCGCTCTGCCTGTGCAAAGTGTGGCGGTGAAACTGCCTTGCCGTCAATCCAACCGAGTTTTGCCGAATAGAAAGGGTTCTTTCATGATGCATAAAAAAGCATTTACCATATTGCTTCTCGCCGCGCTGCTTTTCTCCCTTTGTGCCTGCGGGGCGCAGCCGGAACCGGCGCTGACACAGCCGCAGACGACCGAAGCTACAACCGCGCCGACAACGACGGCAACGACAACGACCGGGCCGACGACCACCGAACCGCCGGTGTTCTCCGTTGACGACGTTGCCATGACCGCGACGCCAAACAGCAGCTGCTTTTCCAAAATCGGCTACAGCGGGGCGTTCGAGACCCTCGTCGTGACCTTCCGCGGCAGCGGTCAAACCTACTGCTATACGAATTTCACCGCGGCGGACTGGGCGGCGTTCCGGTCGGCGGACTCCCTCGGGAGCTACTACAACACGCATATCAAGGGCAATTATCCCTGTGAAAAGGCCTGAAAAACAAAAAAAGTTTGTTTTTTGAAAAAATCCCCCTGCGTCAGGGGTTGCTTGTGACGCTGCGTCATGTGCTACACTTGACGCGAAGGAGGTGGAAAGCTATGTCTACTTACACAACCGGAGAGATCGCAAAGCTTTGCGGCGTGACCGTCCGCACGGTCCAGTACTATGATACGCGCGGCATCCTTGTGCCGACTTCTCTTTCCGAAGGCGGCCGGCGGCTCTACAGCGACGACGACCTGCGGCGGATGCGCGTGATCTGCTTTCTGCGCGAACTGGGGCTGCCGATCGACACGATCGGGCAGATTCTCGAAGAAGAAGACCCCGGCAGCGTGATCGAACTGCTCTTGCAGCAGCAGGAGACGGTGCTGCTGCAGGAGATCGACACGCAGACGGAAAAGCTGGAAAAACTGGAAGCGCTGCGGCGAGAGCTGAAAAGCGCAGGCGAGATCTCGGTGGAATCCATCGGCGACATAGCCTGTACCATGACGAACAACAACAAACTGAAGAAAGTACGCCGGACCTTGATTCTGACAGCGATCCCGGTCGGAATCCTTGAAATCGCGGGCATCCTGCTGTGGGCCTTGAAAGGCGTCTGGTGGGTGTTCGCGCTCTACGTGATCGTCGCGATCCCCTGGGGTATCGTGATCTCGCGCTATTACTTCAAGAACACCGCCTACCTTTGCCCGCAGTGCCACACGGTGTTTCAGCCGACGTTCAAGGAGGCTTTCTTTGCGCGGCACACGCCGAAAACGCGCCGCGTGACCTGCACCCACTGCGGTCACAAAGGTTTTTGCGTGGAGGTTGCGGCGGAAGACCTGCCGGCGGAAGACAAGCAGTAATCAAACATCAACCGTAGGGGCGGCCATTGGCCGCCCGTTTTCTTTTTGATTTGCTATTGCAAACAGCGGAAAAAAGCGGTACAATATGGAAAACGATCAAAGGAGGGAGAGCGGATGGCGACAATCGCGGCGAAAGCGCCGCGCGATTTTGCGCAGGGACCCGTCTGGAAAAACATCCTCGCGCAGGCGCTGCCGCTGACGGCGGCGCAGCTCGTGCTGCTGCTGTATAACGTCGTGGACCGCATCTACCTCGGTCACATGGGCGGCGACGGCATGCCGCTCACCGGCGTCGGGCTGACCTTCCCGGTCGTGACGATCGTGATGGGGTTCGCGGCACTGTTCGGAATGGGCGGCGTCCCGCTGTTTTCAATCGCCCGGGGAGAAGGCAACGACGACCGCGCGGGGCGCATCCTCGGCAACGCCTGCTGCCTGCTCCTGATCAGCGCGGCGGTGCTGACCGTTGCGGGCGAAGCCTTCTGCCGCCCGGTTTTGTACGCCTTCGGCGCGAGCGACGCGACGATCGTCTATGCCGAACCCTATTTACGAGTCTATCTGTGTGGCGCGGTCTGTCCGCTCCTCGCCACGGGCCTGAACGGCTATATCAACGCGCAGGGCTTTCCGAGAATCGGGATGATTTCCGTCGTGATCGGCGCGGTCTGCAACATCATACTCGACCCGTTGCTGATCTTCGCGCTGAAGCTGGGCGTCGTCGGCGCGGCGCTTGCAACCGTGATCAGTCAGGCGGTCTCCGCGGCGTGGGTGCTGCGCTTTCTGACCGGTAAGCGCGTCCCGGTCCGGCTGACAAAACAAAGTCTGCGGCTGGAAAAAGGCATCGTCGCCGACATTTCCAAGCTCGGCACGGCGAACTTCATCATGCAGGGTACGACCTGCCTTGTGCAGATCGCCTGCAACAAGACGCTGCAGCAGTACGGCGGCGACCTCTACGTCGGCGTGATGACCGTGCTCAATTCTGTGCGCGAGATCTTCATGCTCGCGGTGACCGGGATCGTCAACGGCGCGCTGCCCGTCATCAGCTACAACTACGGCGCAAAGCTGTACGACCGCGTCAAACAGGGCATCCGCTTCAACACGGTCGGCGGCGCGGTGTACACGCTGCTCGTCTGGGCGCTGGTGGTCTTCTTCCCGCGCGTCTGGGTATCGATTTTCACCGACGACCCGGCGATGATTGATACCGGCAGCGCCATGCTGCGCATCTATTTTTTCGGGTTCGTGTTCATGTCGCTGCAGTTTGCGGGGCAATCGACGTTCCAGGCGCTCGGCGACGCGAAGCACGCGATCTTCTTTTCGCTGTTGCGCAAGGCGATCATCGTGGTGCCGCTGACGCTGCTTTTGCCGCTGACGTCGCTCGGCGTCAAGGGAGTGTTCTGGGCAGAGCCGATCTCGAACCTTGTGGGCGGCACGGCGTGCTTTGTGACGATGTATTTCACCCGCTATCGAAGATTGGGAAAGGAATAAACAAGTCTGCAAGGCGGAAGGATTGTTGAAAACGGCACCTAAAATAAAGAGTGAACAGGAGAAAGAAAAATGCTTGAAATAGAAAAGGTCTTTGAAAGGGATATTGACTTATTTGTTATCAACAAGTTTATCAATGATAATCACTTTAGCGACCTCTTTTTAGATAAAATAGGAATCAAGGGGTTTTCGGTTGAGAAGTGCATTCATTCTTTCTTTGACGTAAACGGGGAAAGTGATATCACCGTAATTCTTTCAAATCATGACAATCATAGAATTGGCTTATTAATTGAAGATAAGATAAACGCTATTGCAATGCCAAATCAATACGAACGTTATAAAACAAGAGGAAAAAAACTAGTTGCTGCAAAAGAATTTGATTGTTTTTATTGCTTTATCATCGCACCGCAGGAATATCTCAAATCAAACGCAGAGGCCCAAAAATATGATTATCGTGTTTCATATGAAGAAATACTAAACCGAATTGCTGGAGATAGGTTTGGAGAAGAGTTGATTCAGGAGGCACTTCGAGAAAAGAAAAAAGGGTACAGTGTTATTGAAGACAAAGCAGTAACACTTTTTTGGAAAGAATACTACGATTTAGTTGAAAACAAGTTTCCAATGTTGAATATTAGAAGAAATAATGGAGCAAGGGGAAGAGATGCTTGTTGGCCGTTGTTTTTAACGCCTATCAAGTATATTCAGATATATCATAAATCTGACAGGGGTTTTGCGGATCTTTGCTTCCCGGGTGTTTCTCAAAAGTATTATGAGATCTTTGATCTAATAAAAGAACACTTAAAAGAGGATATGTCGTTAAAGAAAACTGGTAAATCATTATCTGTTCGGATTGTTGTTCCCAAAGTAAGCTTCTCCGATGATTTTTATGAACAGATAGAAGAGGTGACCAAATGTTTAGAAGCGGTTGAGAGACTGCAAGATTTAACCAAAGTGATAGATTGTGAAACAATTCTGAAAATGAAAGAATAATAGTTCTGTTCGACATGCGCTTGACGTCGCGAGAATAAAGGAGGAAGAACCCCATGCTTGAACCCGGCATCAGAGGCAAACAAACCGTCACCGTGACCCACGAGCAGACCGCCGCCCACTACGGCAGCGGCGCGCTGGAGGTCTTCGCCACGCCCGCCATGGTGGCGCTTTTGGAGGAGACCGCGTGGAGGAGCGTCCAGCCCTATCTTGAAGAAGGGCAGGCGACCGTCGGCACAAGGGTGGATATCCGCCACCTCGCCGCCACTCCCCTCGGCGGCAAAGTGACCTGCGAAAGCGAACTCGTGGAGATCGACCGCCGCCGCCTCGTGTTCAAGGTCGTCGTGTTCGACGAAAAAACGAAGGTCGGCGAGGGCATCCACGAGCGGTTCGTGATTCAGAGCGAGAAGTTTTTGGCGGCGGCAAAAGCGAAGGGGGACGCGTGATGTTCCGCCCGATGCGCAGATTCAAACAGCAGCTGACCGAGGCTGACTGTTTTGCCGTTTTGCAAACGGCAAAGCGCGGCGTGCTGGCCGTGCACGGCGACGACGGTTACCCCTATGCCGTGCCGCTCAATTTTGTGTTTGATCCGGATGCACGCACGCTGTATTTCCACATGGCTGTGGAGGGCCACAAGCTCGACGCGATCCGCCGCGACAGCAAGGTCTGCTTCACCGTGATGGACGACGGCTATAAAGTTGAGGGCGACTGGGCGTGGTACGTCAAAAGCGTGGTCGTGTTCGGCAAAGCGGAAGTCATTGCAGACGACGCGGCACGAGACAAATGGCTGCGCGCCTTGGCCGCCAAGTATTTTCCGCCCGAAGAGAATGTGGAAGCGGACATGGCCCGCAACGCCCCGCGCGCGCTGGTGGTTGCCGTTCGGATTGAGCACATGAACGGCAAGCTGGTGCATGAGAAGTAAAACAAGCAAGCAAAAAACACCCCTGATCCCCACGCGAACGTGAAGCATCAGGGGCGTTCATTTTTACGGTTCATTTTTTGCGCGGCGCGGACCGTTCAAAAAAGATACGGCTTTCCGCGTCAGGCGGGGCTTATTCCACTTTGGGCAGCGTTGCGAAGCTCGCCTGCAGCTCTTCGTCGGTCGGGATATAGTCATCCATCTGGCCGTCGTGGAACTTCTCGTAGGCCACCATGTCGAAATAGCCGGTGCCGGTGAGGCCGAAGACGATCGTCTTCTCTTCGCCGGTCTCTTTGCATTTGAGCGCTTCGTCGATCGCGGCGCGGATGGCGTGGGAGCTTTCGGGCGCGGGCAGGATGCCTTCGACGCGGGCAAATTCTTCCGCCGCTTCAAAGACGTCGGTCTGCTTCACGCTGACCGCTTCCATGTAGCCGTCGTGATACAGCTGCGAGAGCACCGGGCTCATGCCGTGGTACCTGAGGCCGCCGGCGTGGTTCGGCGAGGGGATGAAGTTGCTGCCGAGGGTGTACATCTTCGCGAGCGGGCAGACCATGCCGGTGTCG
>JAFYDS010000211.1 GCA_017544665.1 Clostridia bacterium
CGTCTCGTATGGTGTATTACGGCGGCCTGAACATCTATTCCGCGGTCGATCTTGACGTACAGGCGAAACTGGAAAAGATCTATCTGAACCGCGAAGGCTTCCCGAATTCCATCCGCGATAAGGAAGGCAGACTGCCGCAAAGCGCTATGACGATTATGGACTATCAGGGCCGGATCATTGCGCTCGTCGGCGGTACCGGCGAAAAGACGACCAACCGCGCTTATAACCGCGCGACGGACAAGCGTGCGAAACGGCAGCCCGGTTCTTCGATCAAACCGCTTGGCGTCTATGCGCCGGCGATGGACCTCGGCCTGATCTCGCCGACGTCGCCGATCCTTGAAAAGGCGATCACCGTCAACGGCAAACTCTGGCCGCGCAACTTCAACGGCGACCACGGTTCCGGCAACTATATCTCCGTACAGGAGGCGCTGGTGCGCTCGCTGAACACCGTGCCGGTACGCATTCTTTCCGAAATGCTCGGCGTTAACTCATCGTTCGAATATGCCAACGAACACTTCCACCTGAACCTTTCCAACAACGATAAGGACCTCAGCCCGCTCGCTGTCGGCGGTACCAACACCGGCGTGACGACGCTTGAAATGGCGGCGGCGTTCGCGACCTTCGGCAACGGCGGCAAGTATTACAAGCCCTACAGCTTCTATAAGGTCACGGATCGTAACGGCGAAGTGCTCCTTGAACATTCGAAGGAAGAGCCGGAGCAGGCGATCAAGCTTTCAACCTCGAACTCGATGCGCTCCATGCTGACAAAGGCGGTCACGCAGTCGAACGGTACCGGTTACGGATCCCAAATCTCGCGGTTCCAGACCTTTGCGAAGACCGGTACGACGTCAGACAACTGCGACAAATGGTACTGCGGCGGCACACCGCACTATGTCACTGCCGTCTGGTACGGCTTCGACTACCGCGCAGACATGCGCACAGGCGCTTCCAACCCGGCGAAGACCGTGTTCCGCTATGTGTTCCAGCAGCTGCATACGAATCTTCCGCAGAAGACATTCACGGACGTCATTGAGGAATGCGGCGGTTCCGTGGAGGACGCGACCGAAATGATCAAGACGGATCCGGTGACGACCCGCGCCACAACGACCGAGGCCACGTCCGCCGACGAAGACGACACCACCGAATCCACAACGAAGGCGACGACCGCACCGACGACAGCGGCGCCCACCACCGCTGCGCCGACGACCCGTCCGACGACTGCGGCGGACGGTCCGCAGATGGCCGACGCGGGGTAATATGATATGGTGATCCTATCCGTTGATTACGGCGACGCAAGGACCGGTCTTGCGGTCTGCGACGAGCTGGAGATGCTCGCTTCTCCCGCCGGCAGGATCTACGAATCCTATGAGCCGAAAGTGATCGCGGCCGTCATGGAAGTCGCGGAGTACTGTAAGGCGAAGCAGATCGTCGTCGGTCTGCCGCGCAATATGGACGGCTCCTACGGACCGCGCGCTGAAAAATGCGCCGCGTTTGCCAAAGCGCTGGAAGAAGCTACCGGTATACCGACCGTGACGTGGGACGAACGGCTGACCACCGTTTCGGCGCATCGTGCGCTGAACGACGTCAACGTCCGCGGCAAAAAGCGAAAGGCAATTGTCGATACGGTTTCCGCGGTGATTATCCTCGAAGATTATCTTAAAAGCAGAAAATAAAAAAACGGCTCTCGCTTCGGCGGGAGCTGTTTTTTTGCAAAATAACTTAGGAAAACAACAAAATTTTATTGACAAACGATAAAATGTGTGATATAGTACGGTCAAGATCATCGATGATTTATCGATAGGAGGTATTCTTATGTACACATCCGTAACCAGTGCCAAACTCACCCGCGTGATCACCGTGCTGTTCTGCGTGCTGCTTCTTGTGCTGATGGTGTTCGGCCCGAAGCTGCTGTCGCTGTACTTCGGCTATCTGGCGGAATCGCTGACAAGGAAGGTGCTGCTGGCGTTTTATCTCTGCTGTCCGGCAGCCTGGGCTGCGCTCATTAGTATTCTCAAGCTGATGACAAATATCATCCACGACATAATCTTTCAGCCGCAGACGGTGTTTCAGATGCGGCTTCTCTCGTGGTGCTGTGCCTATGTTGCGCTAATCTGTCTCATTTTCGGCTTCTTCTGGGCGCCGCTGCTGGTGTTCGCGCTCGGCGCGGGCTTCATGACGCTGATATTGCGCGTTCTCAAAAGCGTGATGGCGCGCGCGACCGAGATCAAAGCCGAAAACGAACTGACGATCTGAGGAGGGCGGACCATGGCGATCATTGTCAATCTTGACGTGATGCTTGCGAAGCGTAAAATGTCGTCGGGAGAACTCGCGGCGCGGATCGGCATCACACAGGCAAATCTTTCGATTCTCAAAACCGGCAAGGCAAAGGCTGTACGCTTTTCTACATTGGAAAGTATTTGCGACGCATTACAGTGCCAGCCGGGCGATATACTGGAATATCGGGAGGAATAGGTATGTTTCTCATCTGCTTGATTTTAACTTATTTGCTTTTCCAATCCCTTCAGAACGGCATGAATCCGTGCGTGCAGACTGCGCTCGCGTATCTAGGTATTTTCATACTCGCGACAGCAATTATCTGCGTGAAACAAAAGCGGATCCCAGTAAAGGCGATCCCGAGCGGTTTGGCGTGTCTTGCGCTGTGTCTGAGTTTTGTTCTGCACGAAGATCAGGATCTGCATCTTGTGCTGTTTTTGATGCTGATCCCGCTGTCGGGCATCTATTGTATTCAACTGACGGACGCAAACGTGCATCCTTTCGGGAGCTTTTATGTGCTGCTTGATCTGCTGCACTGCGAGCTGCTGCTGCCGCTGCGCCATTTGCTGTCTCCGTTTACCGACGCGTTCGAACGCATCCGGCAGCGCCGTGAAAACCGGCAAACGCCGCGGAAAAGCAGGAAATGGCTGCCGGTTGTCTTCGGGTTTGTGATCGCAATCCCGATTCTGCTGATCGTGATCCCGCTGCTGATCGACGCGGATGCCGCGTTCGAAAGCGTGATGGGTGGTTTGTACCATCACATCCGGGACGCGCTCTCCGCATTCGGCGAGTGGCTGGAACGGGTTTTGCCGTTCGACGGGTTTATCCTTGTTCTTTCCCTGGTGTTCGCGCCGTATATCTACGCGGTCATCCACACCTTCGCAACAGGGAAGGCGAAAAACGAAAACCGCGATACCGCGCCGCGGTACCGCAGTCTCCAAAAGATGCCTGTTTCGCTCGTTGCAACAGTGCTTGGCGCAGTGTCTGCCGTCTATCTGATTTATCTGCTGACACAGTCGGCGTATCTCTTCTCGGCGTTCTCCGGCCACCTGCCGTTCGGCGTGTCGATCAGCGTAACGGAATATGCGCGGCGCGGCTTCTTTGAGCTTTGCAAGCTTGCCGGCGTCAACTTCTTGCTGCTTGCGCTCTCTGTTGGTCTTACCGGGCGCAAAAACGGCCGTATCGCGCCTTTGATCAAAGGCTTCGACATCTTCCTTTGTCTGTTCACGATGCTCCTGTGCGCCATTTCTGCGGCGAAGATCCTGCTGTATATCAACACGTACGGACTGACTGAAAAACGGCTCTATGTCTTTGCTGCCGACATCGTGCTTTTCATCGTCTTCCTTGCGATTTTGCTGCGGCTGCGGTTCGACCGGTTCCCGTATATGAAAGTGATGCTTTGTGCGCTGTTCACCGTGACGGCGGCGCTCGGTCTGCTCGGCGTCGGCAACACGATCGCGTGGTACAACACGAAAGGTATGCTTTCAGGTAAACTTCAGGAGATGACGGTAAACGAGATTTATAACGAAAGCGGCTGTGCCGCGCTGCCGTATATAGAAAACTTAGCGACCGGAGAGACAACCTATCGAGAGGATGCGCAAGCACTGCTGACGCATATTGGTACGCCGACTGTGTTAACTAACTTTGACCTGCCGTTCCAGAATCTGGAATACAACAGATATCAGCGCTTCGTGAAGGAACAGGTGGAGCATGCTGAAAGCTTTCAGGTACTGATTGATTTCTATGATATCCCGCCGGTCTATGCGCTCGGCTATGGCTTGGAATACAACGGAAAAGATATTCTCAGCGGCGGCGTGCAGAACGCGGACGAAACGCCGCTTGAAAAGAATGTGACCCTTACGTTCGACCTGAATGAGTTGCCGGAAATTGACGATTATTCCAAGCTCGTGATCCAGTTCTTTATGTACCTGTCGCCGGGTGACACGACAGATAATGTGGTGTCGGTTCGGAATGAGGAATACCCGCTGTTCGGCTCGTATGTTTATGGGCTTTACAGTGTGTCGATCATGCAGGACCAGAACGGTGAATTTATTGCCGATTGGTAAAGATAGAAGAAGGGACGAGCCGTTTTGTGCAGTTCGTCCCTTTGCTGTTATTTGATCTCGTTGATATCGTACGGTGTGCGCTGATAGACGAAATAGTTCAGCCAATTCGTAAACATCAGCGTACCGGCGTTGCGCCAGGTCATGATCGGCTTTTTCGTCGGGTCGTCGTTCGGAAAATAGTTGTAGGGGAGCTTGATATCGAGCCCCTTTTCTTTATCGCGGAAATATTCTTTTGCGAGCGTTTCCGCGTCATACTCACAGTGACCCGTGGCGAAGAACTTGCGGCAGTCGAGATCGGAGATCAGGTGGATGCCTGCGATATCTGAATAGGCGATGATCTGCAGATCCTTGCAAAGCGCGATATCGGTAAAGCGCACCTCTGTGTGACGTGAATGCGGCACATAGAACGTGTCGTCAAAGCCGCGCAGCAGCGGATGATACAGGTCCAGCGGTTTATGCGGAAAGATGCCGAACATCTTTTCCGGCAGCGAATACTTCTTGATACCGTAATGGTAATACAGCGCCGCCTGCGCGCCCCAGCAGATGTAGAAGGTGGAATAGACGTTTTTCTTGGACCATTCAAAGATCTCGCAAAGCTCATCCCAGTAGTCGACGTCTTCGAACTCCATCAGCTCGACCGGCGCGCCGGTGACGATCATGCCGTCGTACTTTTTGTCTTTGATCTCGTCAAACGTCTTGTAAAACGTCAGCATGTGTTCCGAGGCGGTGTTGCGCACCTCGTGGGTCGCCGTCTGGAGCAGCTCGATATCGACCTGCAGCGGCGAGTTGGATAGCAGACGCAAAAGCTGCGTTTCAGTCTCGATCTTCGTCGGCATCAGGTTGAGGATCAGGATCTTCAGCGCGCGAATGTCCTGTGTTTGCGCGCGCGTCTCTGTCATAACAAAGATGTTTTCACTCTCTAGTCGCTCTTTTGCCGGCAAACGGTCGTCAATTTTAATGGGCATGGAATCACCTCCCGACAATTCTTTTGCATTATAGCACACTCTTTCGCGAATGTAAAGCGCATTGCGAAAACAAATTGATACGGGCTTCACCAAGCGGGTCGTGCTGCATAAAATGGAACGGATGCCGTTCTACGGCATTCAATCCATGCAAGGAGAGAGTGCGTTGATTTATCAAAAGAGCTGCGCCAATACGCAGCAGCCTTTCCCGCGGCAGACCGGCTGCCACTGCCCGTCTGACGGGACGATCCCCGCGCTGCCGGAAGACGCCGCCGTGACGATGGCATATGTGCCGTTCCAGACGGACAACGGCGTCTATGAGCCCGTGCAGGCGCTTTCTAAAGGCACTGCCTTCCCCGTACTCGATAAACCGTTTCTTGCGGGGTGTATCAGATGAACAAAAATTGTCTGAAGGTCCGCTTCATGGCGATCCGTTTTTCGATCTGGGATCTGCATCTGTATCTGGATACGCATCCGGACGACACGCAGGCAAAGCGCCTGCTGGAACAGTACGAAGAGCAGTACGCGCTTATCAAAGCGGAATATGAAGCGCAGTACGGTCCGCTGACGCCCGGTATCGAAGGTGCCGGCGCGGCATGGCTGAAGGATCCCTGGCCGTGGGATATCGAAAGGGGAGCATGCTGAATGTGGGAATATCAAAAGACACTGCAATATCCGATCCGGATCCAGAACCCGAATCCGCTGTACGCAAAGATCATCCAGTCGCAGTACGGCGGACCGGACGGTGAACTCGGCGCGTCGCTGCGCTATCTGAGCCAGCGGTTCGCGATGCCGACGCCGGAGCTGAAGGGGCTTCTGACCGACATCGGCACCGAAGAGCTCGGGCATCTCGAAATGGTCGGCACGATTGTGCATCAGCTGACACGTAATCTGTCGGCTGAGGAGATCAAACGGAGCGGCTTTGAAAGTTACTTCGTCGACCATACGAACGGCGTTTATCCGGCGTCGTCCGCAGGTGTACCTTTTACCGCTGCCTATTTGCAGAGCAAGGGCGACGCGATCGCAGATCTGACGGAGAACATGGCGGCGGAGCAAAAGGCACGGGTCACCTATGACAACATCTTACGTCTTGTCGATGACCCGGATGTGCGCGATGTGATCAAGTTCCTGCGCGAGCGCGAGATCGTGCACTTCCAACGGTTCGGCGAAGGGCTGCGGCTGCTGACCGATCAGCTAAATGCGAAAAACTTTTACGCGTTTACGCCAGGCGTCGATCAGCCTGTTGACGTTCATTAAATCAAGTTCCCCGGCAAATGTCGGGGAATTAGTTTTTGTATTGAAAAAAGAGTTGCTTTTTTTCATGATTTGTTATATAATACCGCTGCGTTCGTTTGGGGCGCGGTCAGTTCGAGACCTTCCTGACCTAACGCAGCTTATCTGCGTTAAAATCAAAACTAAAGGAGACAATTAAATGAAATCTAAAAGACAAGTCCTGTGGCTCACACAGGCCGCTGTGATTGCTGCGCTTTATGCTGCGCTGACAGCTGCGCAGGCAGTGCTGTTTCCGGGTACGGCTTCGATGGCGGTACAGTTCCGCGTCAGCGAAGCAATGACACTGTTGTGCTGTATCACGCCCGCGGCAATTCCGGGCTTGACGCTCGGTTGCTTTTTGGCCAACTTTCTATTTATGGATGCGCTGCCCGTCGATATGATTCTCGGCTCGCTCGCAACGCTGTTTGCCGGCCTCGCAATGTATGCGCTGCGTAAGATCCAGTGGAAAAAGCTGCCGCTGCTTGCTGCCTTGATGCCGGCAATCTTCAACGGAATCATCATCGGCATCATCACC
>JAFYDS010000212.1 GCA_017544665.1 Clostridia bacterium
CGAGAGCAAGGCAAAGATCGACGCGGCGAGAGAAGCGTATGACGACCTGACTGACGCGCAGCAGGCGCTCGTTACCAACTACAAGACGCTGACCGATGCGGAAGAAGCGTACGTCGCGCTGGAAGCCGCCGCGCCCTTGGCGATCACTCTCTCGACGGACGACAATGTGCTCTTTACCTCCGTCGCCGTGGGCGGCAAGCCGTCGGATATCGTCTTTAATGATCAGAACATACCCGTGATGTCGCCGGTCGGCAAGATCCCCGGCTCCGACCGGAAGCAGACGGTGCTCGATGAAAGCCGCAGCAATTTTTATGCGGATTGTCGGGGCTTAAAAGACGGCATATGCAGAATCGGTTACTCTAAAGCAAAGAGCACGGAAAACGACGTGATCTCCGGCATGATCGTGGACGCTGACGGCAACGTCAAGTACTACGGCGTGCTCGGTTATGCCAATCCCGCCCCACTTACTGTATTCCCGTTTGACGTCTCCGGGCAGTACGAAGTCGGCGACAGGATCTACATTTTCAACGAATATTTAAACGGCGACAACATGACCGACTACTCGAGCGCCCTCATCGACGTTACGCCCGAAAAGCTGCCCGAGGGCCTTACCGCGACTGCCGGTCAAACGCTCGCGAATGTTGCGATCCCGAACCCGGAAGGCAACACGGACGGCACATGGACATGGGACGACACGTCGATCCCCGTCGACACAGTGGGCGAATACACCTTCGCGGCGACATTTACACCGGGCGACACTTCAAAGTTCGATATAGTTCACACAAACCTGACCGTGACGGTCACTGACCCCGATCAGGAAGCGGCCGACGCTGTCATCGCCCTGATCAACGCCATCGGCACGGTGGAAAACACCGCCGCGAGCAAGGAGAAGATCGACGCGGCGAGAACAGCCTACGACGCGTTGACCGACGCGCAGAAGGCGCTTGTGTCGAACGACGAAACCCTGACTGCGGCAGAGGCGAGATATGCCGAGCTGAAAGCCGCTGAGGAATTGGCCGCAGCAAAGAGAACTGCCAAATCAGCACTGCTGTCTTACAAAGACACGCACGATTACCGCGCCGAACAGAAAGCGGAATTATCCAATGCGATTGACGACGGTATCGCTGCCATCAACGCGGCAACAAACACAGACGAAGTCGCGGCAGCGCTTGAAGCTGCAAAGGCCGTCATGGACGCGATCAAGACCGACGCACAGCTGACCGCAGAAGATCAGGCGGCCGCGGACGCCGTGATCGCGAAGATCAACGCCATCGGCACGGTGGAGTACACCGCCGAAAGCAAAGCGCTGATCGACGCGGCAAAAGAAGCGTATGACGCGCTGACGAATGACCAGAAAGCGCTTGTTACGAATGCTGCCGCACTGACCGACGCGGAAACAGCGTATACCGCGAAGGAAGCCGAATACGGTAAGGATTGGCAGTCCGTCACGATCGACGACCAGATCAGCATCAACTTCATTCTGAATACCGCGAAACACGCAGGCCTGAAGAGCATCACGATCAACTACGTCAATCAGGACAAGGAAGTCACCAACACGGTCTATGTGGATGTGAATGAGCTTGTACCGGTCGGCGGTTCCTACAAGGTGTCCGCCTTCGTCGCCCCCGCACAGATCGGCGACAAGATCACCATCACCATCGTGGACGCGAACGGTACAACCACGTACGAAACGTCCATTGCGGAGTACTGCCGTTACCTGATCGAAAACAGCGATGACGCGGATGTGGTCGCGCTCGCCAAGGCAACGCTCGAATACGGCGAGGCGGCACGCGAATACTTTAAATACGGCTCGACGTTTGCCGATACGGAAAAAGCACAGGCAGCGATCAACACGGTCAAGCAGGAAGTTACCCCCACGCTTTCCGTGCATGCGAACGGCAAGATCACCGGAGTTTCCTTCGTGGCGCTCACGGAGCCGGAGTTCCGCTTCTACACTTCGCTTACCGAGGATGAGGCCATCGAGTTGAAGAAAAAGATCAACGTAACGACCGGCAACGCCAAGGCACAGTTCGTCAAGAACGCCGATACCGGCGCGGTCATGTTGGAAGTGACCGAGATCAAGGCGGAGAACATGGGCGACGAAGTCAATATCACGATCGGCGACTGGACGATCACGTTCCGCGGCAACGACTTTGCGTGGCTGCTTGTTCAGAACACCGAGACCGACGTGCTTGGCGCCGCCCTGTACAACTACGGCAAGGCTGCCAATGCCTGCTTTGCCGCGTAAGGAGGAACGAACATGAAAAAGACTTACGAAAAGCCCATGATGCAAACGGAAGTTTTTGACGCCGAAGACGTCATCACCGCCTCCTCCCTGGAACAAAGAAACAATCTGTGGTCGACACAGCAGGTTTCGTCAGGTACGCTGACAAACATGGGGATCCAAATCAACTAATCGCATTTTCCTTCCTGCCGGCGGTTCTCCTGCCGCTGTCGGGATGTACAGCACACCAAAACACCAAAAAAGGATACCTCGGCCGGGTCCGGGGTATCTTTGCATTTTGCACGGAAATCCGCGAAGAACCTTTTTTTCGCGATCTTCACGGAAAGTTGGGGGATGCCCTCCTCTCATTGTCATCGCGAGGAGCGAAGCGACGTGGCGATCTCCAATAAATGCCGGTTTTGGTATCATTTTTTATCAGCATCTGGTTGAGATTGCCACAGCCCCTTCGGGGCTTCGCAATGACAGTTCTTCTTGTTTGCACGATCCCCCAACTTTCCGTGATGAACCTTTTTTCGGTTTTGACGTGTCAGACGCTTGACAGACAATGCGCAGACAGATATAATATTTGTATACTGATTGAGGAGGGGTTCCCGTGAAAGCAAAAAAGGTCAAAGCGCTTTCCCGCATCAGCCAGTGTTTCTTCTTCTTCCTGATCCTGCGCCTTGCGGAAGAGCTTCTCATCATTCCCAAGCTCTACAACACCAAAGGCATCATCAGCTGTGTCGGCGGATTTGTGATCCTGTTGTTCTACATCCGGTTCATCAATAAGCCGCTGGAGCAGATCGGCATGATCTTTTCCGGCCACAAGATCCGCAAAGGGATCCTGCTGGCCGCGCTGTTCAATCTCGTGCCGGCCGTAATCGTTTATGCATGGGAGTTTTATAAGCATTCCTCAAACGGCGAACACACAGTCATCCGCGTTTTCTATGAATCGACCGACAACGCCTATTCCGTTGCGGGCTCGAGCGGTTTTATCCGTGGAGCGCTGATCGGTCTGGTGATCGCTGTGGTACACGCGTTCTTTTATGAAATGACATTCCGCGGACTGCTGATCACCCTTGGCTCCCGTTCGATGCGTTTTGCGTCAATCAACACGATCCAGACAGCGCTGTATACTTTCTGGTTCCTGATTCCCGTCCTTCGCTTGATTCTGTTTTACAGCGATAGGGTCACCTGGCGGGAGATTCTGAGCGTGTTTATTGCGCTGCTGTTTTACGAATCGCTGGCTGCCGTAAAACTCGGTCTGCTGCGTTCGGCGACCGGTTCGGTCTGGGCGTGCATTTTCGACCATATTGCATTTGCCTATATTCTGGATATGGTTCACGTTCAGACAACGGATGCAAATATGAAAGTGCAGATCGACGGCAGCTACTATGTGTACATCATCGCTTATCAGGTGATCGCGCTTCTGATGGTGTACATATACTACGTCATCAAGAAAAAGAAAATCAAAGAGAACCAGATTCACTGATCGACCCGGCACCACACAAGGTAGAATGACTATACTGCAATGGAATCCGGAGAAGCCCCGGAAGCTGCATACAGTTCCCGTTACACATCATTATACTTACTTCAATCCGAGGAGGATACTGAAATGAAAAAACTGTTGCCGCTCCTGCTTGCGCTGCTTGTGCTGGCAGGCTGCGCACAAAAGGACAAGACAGAAGAAGCGTCCGAACCGTCCGAAGTGACGACTGCCGTGACCGAGCCGCAAACCGAGCCGCAGACCGTGCTGGAAACGATCGCGGACGCGGGAGAACACGAGATCCGCCTGCCGCTCGTCGACGAGGGTATGACGGTGCCTGCGAAGGTGCAGGACAGCGGCATGCAGGCGGATTTCCCGCCCAAGACCACAAGCGCGGCGACCGCTGCACAAACGACTACACCGTCCGCACAGTCGACCACAACCGCAAAAGCGGACAAGGAAACGCAGAATACCACAACGACCACAACGAAGCCCGCAGCAGAACAGAAAGCCACGACAACGACGACAACGAAGCCTTCGGCGTCGCAGAACACGGCAACGACGAAGCCTGCGGCAGAACAGGAAACCACGGCAACGACGACAGGAATTTCAG
>JAFYDS010000213.1 GCA_017544665.1 Clostridia bacterium
ATGTCATCTTTCACGATGATGCCTCCTTTGATTCTTGTGCGGTTGGCGAACCAGCACTATTCTATCATAGGAGGCCTTCTCTCGCTATAAGCGTTTTTCTCCACCAGCATAGCTGGTGGTTTTTTGTCTCTCAAGAGCCAATAGAATAACAGCGGTGCGCCGATCAAGGCGTACCGCTGTTCCGTTTCTGCTTTCTGCTTATGACTATTCTGTTACCATTTGAAACCGCTGAAATTCACGATCGTGGTGCCGGTCGCGTGGCCGGTGGAACCGTAGACCTTCTCAATATCAAACTTGATGTCGAACGAAACGTCCAGCTTCGTCAGGTTGCCGTCCTTGTCAACCGTTGCCTTGACGACCGCGTTGGAGTAACTCTCGTCGATCACGGCGCCGGATGCAACGTCGTCAATCGCGTCATAAACGTTCTGTGCCGTCTTATGATCCCAGTAACCCTTGTCGTCCCTGCCTGCGCTGATGCCGCTCTTATCCAGCGGCGCATTCAGCGTCTCGCCGCTGCCGCCCGCAATGTGGCTGCTGCCGGATTTGACGTTGATCGTGATGCTGTAGCTGCCGTCGCTGCCGAGCGTGCAGGTCGCGTCGGAAACGTCGGACGTCGTCAGTTTCGACGCCTGGAAATAATGGTTGTAATCCCCGTCGCCCTTCGCCACGTCCTTCGTATAAACGTTCTCGGCGCCGATGCCCATGAACTTGTACACGATACTCTTGAACGCATTGAGCGCAACGCCGGCTTCATACTTGCCTTCCTTCGTCTCGCGGCGCTTGGAGAAGGCAACTTTCTTCTGCGCGACTTTCGCCGTTGCGTCATTATAAAGCTTGAGGATCTCCGCTTTGTCGGTCGGCGCTTTCGGTGCGGCCTCGGTCGTGGTCGGTGCCTCGGTCGTCGTCACTGTCGTTTCCGCTTCTTTCGTCGTCTCAACCGCTTCCGTCTGAACCTCCTGCGTCGCATCCGCTTCCGTCGGCGCAGCCTCGGTCGTGTCGTCCGTCAGGATGCTCTGCGCTGCCGTCGTGTCGTCGGCAGCCGTTTCGACCGCAGCCGTGGTATCCGCTGCCGTCGTGTCCTCCGTGTCGGTCTTGCCTGCGCAGGAGGCCATCGTTGCCGCAAGAAGCGCAGCGGCCGCAAGCGCGAGGATGCGGGTCATTTTCATTTTCATAATCAATCAATCTCCTTTTTTCGGCAGACGTTTTCGTCCGCCACATTATCCTCATTGTACCGTATTTCGGATAAAAAGTCAATTATTATTTCTTTTGATGTATAGACAAGTTGACCCCCTGAGGCATTCGGTCTCAGAGGGTCGCTTTACGGTTTATTCACTTTCCGTCGTCTGTTCGGGCGGGATCGATTCAAAGATGAACACGCCGTCGCGGACGGTGCAGCGGTACGGCGTACCTGCCTTGACCGAGCCGTCGAGCATCCGCTCGGAGAGCGGGTCCTCGATCTGCGACTGGATCGCCCGTTTGAGCGGGCGCGCACCGTATACGGGATCGAACCCGGCGTCGGCGATCTTCGCGACTGCCTCGTCGCTGAACGTGACGGTGATGTCCATTTGCGCCGTCCGCGCGGAAAGCGTATCGAGCAGCCGCGCCGCGATCTGCCGGATGTCGTCCTTCGCCAGCTGGCGGAACACGATCACTTCATCCACGCGGTTGAGGAATTCCGGCCGCAGCGCGCGCTTCAGTTCGCCCATCACCGCGTCCTGGATACGGCCGTAGCTGAGCATCCCGTCCTGCTCCGCGCCGGAAAAGCCGAGCGTTCCGCCGTTTTTTCCGGTGATCAGGCTTGCGCCGAGATTCGACGTCATGATGATGACGCAGTTTTTGAAATCTACCTTGCGCCCCTGCGAATCGGTCAGAACGCCGTCGTCCAGGATTTGCAGCAGCATATTAAACACGTCGGGATGCGCCTTTTCGATCTCGTCGAACAGAATCACCGAATACGGTCTGCGGCGCACCTTCTCCATCAATTGGCCGCCCTCGTCATAGCCGACGTAACCGGGGGGCGAGCCGACCAGTCGCGAGACGGTGTGCTTTTCCATATATTCCGACATATCGAGACGGATCATGGCGTTTTCGTCGCCAAACATCGTTGCGGCCAGCGTCTTGCAAAGCTCCGTCTTGCCGA
>JAFYDS010000214.1 GCA_017544665.1 Clostridia bacterium
GGATATATCTTTGATGGTTGGTTCACGACGGTGACGGGCGGCACAAAGATCGGCGGAGGCGGCAGCTCCTACACGACCGATAAAGATATAACCGTTTACGCACACTGGACGCCGATTACCTACGCGATTAAGTTTGATGGAAACAAGGCGACCAGCGGTACGATGGCGAACCTGACCATGACCTATGACGTGGCGAAAAACCTGACCGCCAACGCGTATGTGAGGACCGGTTACACCTTCTCGGGTTGGAATACGAGTGCTGACGGCAAAGGCACCGCATACGCAGATAAGCAAAGCGTGAAGAACCTAACCGCAACCGATAAGGCAACGATTACGCTGTATGCGCAGTGGAAACCGATTTCTTACACCATTCGATTCAACGGCAATGGCGCAGGCTCCGGTTCTATGTCCGACCTGGCAATGACTTACGACGTCGAAAAGACTCTTACAGCTAACGCCTTTGTGAAAAATGCTGCGGAGTTTATCAAGTGGAACACGAAATCTGACGGAACGGGAACGGACTATGCCGATAAGCAGGTTGTGAAGAACCTCACGACCGAAAACGGCAAGGTCATTACCCTGTACGCGCAGTGGAAAAACAGTCGTGAGCTTTCGCTGGAAGCTATCACGCCGAATGCGGCTTACAGAGAATCGACCGACGTCATTACGTCTTTCAATCTTGTCAACAAGGGCGAGGGCGTTTGTCTGCCGACCGACAACGTGAGCGTGGTATTCAAGGTGTATAAAGACAGCACAGTGATTAAGACAGTCACACAGACCAACGTGGTTGTCCCCGGAAACGAGAAGAACCTTCTGTTCTTCAAGTGGACGGTGCCTACAAATCTCGGCAGCAGTAAGATCTACGTCAGCGGCGAGATTGTGGAGAATGACAACAGCTATGGGCTTATCAAGAACCAGTACACGACCTGTAAGTACAACGTGTACGAGACGCCGGATACGCAGTATGAAGCGTCCGCACCGGATGGATTTACTGTGCCCGGAGCGCCGACTGCAAAGTCTGATACCGCAAAATGGAGTATCTGGACCTATTCAAACGGTTCATTCAACAAGGTAAATTACGGAATGGCCATCTCTGACGCCGCTGCGACGATCACGCCCGATGAGAGCGCGAACGCGGAACAGCAGGGCGGCGTATGGGTGATGAAGTCAGGTTACGGTTACGGCATCACGCTGAATAACGGCATCAAGACGCTGTCCGGTTATACGGCAGCGCCCTCTGCGGCTTATACCAATTCGCAGTATGCGCTCGCGTTGTTCCCGGAATTCGGTTATGCACAGACGAACAATAACTGCAGAACGTTGGAACTTGTTTCCGGCAAGTGGAGCTTCCGTGAAAACAGCGACTATGGCAGAATTCACTTTACGCCTCTTTGGTATCCCGACGGCAATTATACTGCTTCGGTACTGCAGAGCGACTGCTGGACGCCTGCCGGTATGATTACCCGCAAGAGCAATACAAACACAATTACGATCTCCGGATCGGCCTATGACGATTGGTACGTCGGCTGATTCAATACAACAAGGGGCTGTCTCCTAAAGAGGCAGCCCCGATTCCATGAAAGGACGGATATAATGACAAGTAACTATTCAATGAAAATGGCGACGAGGTTCGGCATCAACTCAGCACTCATTGCTTCTCATCTCTATGACGTGCGGAAGACGGAGGGAAAAGTGCATCAAAAGAAAACATGGGTGCGTTGTTCTCAAAAGACTTTGACGGCTGTGTTTCCCTTCCTCGGCAAGTCGGCTGTGGCAAATGCGCTTAAGCGGTTGACAAATCACGGAATCCTTTTGAAATGTGAATACAACGATAGTCGCTTTGATCACACACTCAGCTATTCTTTTACCGACTACGGCAAGGCCATGATGGAGGAAAAAGATGGTTGATTATGAGAAAAGAGCAATGACCGAGGCGGAGGATAAATACACGTTTCGACAAAGCTCGCAGATCTCCGGGCAATGTGGTTTGATCGGCCATCTCCGCGCTGATATGGATACGGACGGAAACGGCTTTTTCAGTAGTTGGAACGATTATCGAGCAGATCTTAAGACAGATGAGTTTAAAACTGA
>JAFYDS010000215.1 GCA_017544665.1 Clostridia bacterium
CACCTCAACCTGGCCGTTTTCAAACAGCGTCAGTTCAATCTGCAGTCCGTCCGCCGCAGTCAGCTGGACGTAGCGCTTGCCGCCCTCCGAGAGCGCGCCGTATTCCTGTTCGGTCGGCCGTGTGACCGGCGCGGCGTTCAGCGCGTCAACCAGCTTTTGCAGCGTCTCGGCGTCGACTTGCAGCGGGTGGTACGTGTCGCCGAGCGTATCGCTCATCCAGCTTGCGCTTTCCACGCGGTCCGTCAGATGCAGGACGTCTTCCAGAAAATCACGCCCGGACTCGGTGGGCTGATGGTCGGGCTTCCAGACGAGCCAAACCGTTGCCGTACCGTTGTCGTGCGGGTTGACCACTGCCAGAATAAATTGCGGATCATAGGGCGCTACGGTGTAGAGCATGCCCTGCATGCCGTAGCCGACGATACAGCCGTCCGGCACGGAGGTCGGCGGCTGTGTGGTCGCCGATTGGTTCGCGCTTGCCGGCTCGCCAAGCGGTGTGGTGGTATCCGCTTCGTTGGGTTGTGCCGTTTGTGACGTGGTTGTGGTCGTGGTCGTGTTGGCGTTTGGCGGGCAAGTCACGGTGGTTTGATTCACAATGTCTCGTGTGTCGCCCAGCAGCGTTTCGCTGCCCAGATCCAGCCGCTGCAGAAACAGCTTCGCATGGGTGCTGTCCAGTTGAACCAGTTCTGTATAGAAATGACCCTGATACCGCACACCTGCGGCATAGCAGCTTTGCGCAACCTCCGTCGGCCCGATGCCGATGGTCGGCTCCATGGTCTCGGTCTGGGCGTCCATCCATGCGCCCGGAACGCTGCGTGTCGGCTCCGGGTTACTGATTGCCCCGTGCGTGACGGTCCATATCCCGAGGCCGACCGTCAGGGCCAGTGTAAAAGCCGCAGCCGCAATACCGGTTTGCCTGCGAACCGTTCGCTGCTTCTCTTTTTTTTTGCCGCCCGGTTTAGCACGTCCCGGGTTAGGTCTTCTGTGGATTTCATAAAGCTTCCTCCTGTTCCAAAATCGCTTTGAGGGCGCGCTTCGCGTGGTACAGCCGGTCTTCAATCTGCTTTTTGCGCTTGTGCAGCAAGGCTGCGATCTCGTCGGGCGAAAGCGATTCAAAATAGCGCAGATACAGCGCCTCGCGGTAGTCGTCGTTCAGCTTGTTCATTGCGTGATGGAGCCGGATCGAGACTTCTTCTTTTAAATATGCTTCCTCTACCGACTGGAGCGCGGCGGTTTGCTGCGCGTCTTCGAGCGGGACGGTGCGGCGGCGTTTGTCCCGGCGCAGGGCGTCGAGCGCCAGATTGCGTCCGATTGCGTAGAGAAACGTCTTGAAGCTGCTTTTGCCCGAAAAGCGCGGGCGTTTCAAAACAAGGCGCACAAAGGTGTCTTCCATCAGCTCCTCGGCTTTTGTTTCGTCTTTTACATATCCGAACAGATAGAGCGTCAGCCCGTGCTTGTGCGCGTCAATGAGCTGCGCGAGCGCGGCTTCGTCTCCGTCCAGATATTGCCGATAGAGCGTTTCGCTGTCTGCCACGGCGGCGTCCTCCTTTCCGTAAAGCTTTGTTGCAGGGCCCTTACACCCGTTAGACGACGGCGGGCGAAAAAACACGCAGAAGAAACTGAAAATAAATAAAGAAAAAAGAAAAACAGAAAAGACGCGGCGTATGCCTTCCTGTCGTGATGACCTTGCCCGCGTCACTGCACACTGCACACTGCACACTAAAAAAGCCGCCCGCAGGCGGCTTTTTTTCAGCAGAACGGGTTTTCCGTCGGATAGGGGAGGGACGCGGGCTGATTGTAGGCGATGTCGCCGACGCCGAGGAAACGGAACACGTCGAAGAGCGCCTTGCCGTAGTGACCGAACGCGACCGCGCCGTGGTGCGGATAGCGCTTTTCAATTAACACGTGGCGGTAGAAGCGGCCCATCTCCGGAATCGCGAAGACGCCGATGCCGCCGAACGAGCCGGTCGCGACGGGCAGCACTTCACCCTGGGCGATGTACGCGCGAAGCGTGCCTTCGCTGTCGCACTGCAGGCGGTAGAACGTGATCTCCGAGGGGGCGATGTCTCCCTCGAGCGTGCCGCGGGTGAAGTCGGGCTCGCTGCCGGCGGGCTCTAAAAGGCGGTGCTGGATGAGCTGATACTTGACCGCGCGGTCGGCGCACATCTTGCAAGACGGCGTGTTGCCGCAATGGAAGCCCATGAACGTGTCGGTCAGCTTGTAGTCGTACTTGCCCCGGATCTCGCTGTCGTACATGGACGCGGGGACGGAGTTGTTGATATCGAGGAGGGTCACCGCGTCGCCGGACACGCACGCGCCGATGTA
>JAFYDS010000216.1 GCA_017544665.1 Clostridia bacterium
AAAGCACGTCCGCGTCGGAATGTCCGAGCAGCCCCTTCTCGAACGGGATCTCCACCCCGCCGAGGATCAGCCTGCGGTCCTCCACCAGCCGGTGAACGTCGTAGCCGTGTCCGATTCTCATGTTTCCAGCTCCTTTATCGCTTCATAGAACGCTTCGCGCGGCACACAGGTGTTGAGCACGCGCAGCAGCGCCGTTGTGGACAGCCGTTCCGGCAGCGCCAGCTTTTGAAGCAGCGCCTTGCGTTTCTGCGTGCTGTTCGGCGACCCGGACAGCCCCAGCTCAAATAGGTCCGCCGCGGTCAGCGGCTGTTCGGGCGGTTGTTCGCTTTGCAGTGCCGTGACGCCCGCGCGGGCAAACGCGTCGAGCAGCACTTGCTCGCTGACGCCCTCAACGCCGAGCTTGCCCTCTTTGCCGGGGACGGCTTTGCGTTTTTCCTTGCCGAACAGGTCGGGAATATATACATGCGTCAGCTGCGACGGCGGGATACTCGACTGCAGAAAGTTGCGGATCAGAAAGCCCGCGGAATCGCTGTCGGTCAGGATGATCAGCCCCCGCTCACACGCAAGACGGCGCAAAAACGTCTGCTTTTCTTTATCCTTGAAAATACCGAAGCCGTCCGTCGTGAGGATCAGCGCATCGAGGATGTTTTCGAGCTTGATCTTGTCGTACTTGCCCTCGACGATCACAGCTTCTTTCAGCCGGATCATACGCGTTCCCCGTTGGCGATCAGGCTCAGCCGCACCAGCAGCTGTTCCATGATCAGCGTGCCGCTCTCGCCCGTGCTTTTCAGCTTGCGGTCGGCGTCAAGCAGCGCTTCCAGACTTTTGCGCAGCTGCGGCATCGACAGGCGCGCCGCGTCGCGGGCGGCGTTCTGCAGCGCGAATTCCCGCCCCTTGTAGGAATAGGCGGAGAGAATCGGCTGGATATTCCCTGCGCACGTCACCGCCGTTTTCGCGCGGTAGAGGTCGAGATAGGCGCCGTTGAGCGCGCCGAGGATATAATACGGCTCCACGCGCATCTGGACGAGGGTGTCCAATACGGCATAGGCTTTGTCGAAGTCGTGCTGCAGCAGCGCGCGGGACAGCGCATAGACCTTCGCGTCGAGCGTCTTTGTCGCCACGGCGTCGATATGCGCTTTGGTGATCTCGCCCTGTGCGTAGGCGCAGACCTTGGATAGTTCCTGGATCAACACGTTGAAATCGTCGCCGACGCAGGAGACGAGGTATTGCGCCATCGCGGTTGACAGCGCACAGCCCTGCTTTTGCGCCGAGGCGATCAGCGGGCGGTACAGATCCTGTCCGCTGCGCTTTTCGAGTTCGCACACCGCGCCGTATTTCGAGAACAGGTCGCGCGCCTTCTTTCCCGTCTTTTTGGAGACGGGATTCAGCTCCTGTGTAAAAATCAGAATCGTCGTGTCGGGCAGAGAAGCGAGCCCGTCTTGCAGCAGTCCTTCGTCGCGCTGCGAAAGCGGGTCGAGCTTGTAGTCATCTACGACGATCACGCGCTTTTCGTCCATCATCGGCAGAATCGCCGCGTGGTCGAAGACGTCCCGCAGGTCCAGTCCCTTGCCGTCGAAGTGCTCCACGTTGAACGACGAAAACGCCGGCTGCACGGCGGCGTCGGCGATCTTGCCCGCATACAGGCGTTTGAGGTACTCCTCTTCGCCCACAAACAGATAGCACGGCAAATAGGATTTTTCTTTCAGATGCGCGCGCAGCGCTTTTTCGTCGAATACCGCCATGCGATCCTCCCGGTCAAATCAAACTTTCTTTATATTATACCTGTTTTTTCAAAAAAGGTCAAGCGTTCGCCTCTCCTGCGCCGCCACAAACAAAAGACAAGTATCACAGCGGCACAGAAGGCAAAGCCGAGGAACCACCACTTCTCGCTCCCGGCGGGCGCCGTCCAGAGCGCGAACGGAAACGCGCTCATCGCTTTGGCGACCTTGATACAGTAAAGTG
>JAFYDS010000217.1 GCA_017544665.1 Clostridia bacterium
ATCTCTTATCTTGATACCTATCAGAACGCGAAATGCGTGATCACGTTCCGTCTGCACTGCTCATTGCCGTGCCTTGCGCTGGAGACCCCGGTGCTGCTGGTGCGCGACAGCTTCAAATCTGTGCGTTTCGATCCCTATAAGGATTTCCTGCATCATGCGTATCCCAACGAGGTGATCGAAGGGAAATACCGCGATTTCATGCTGAATCCGCCGCAGAACCCGGACGCTTACAAGCCGGTCCGCGAAAGTCTCAGCCAGACGATCCGCGCGTTTATCGCCGATTGTGAAAAAGAGACGAGAACGGCGAGCGAACTGACGCGTCTGCATACGGATCCCGTCGAACTGCTGCAGTGGCAGAAGGACACGATGCAGAAGACGCTCGACAATTTCTTTATCGAAAGCCGCTACGATTTCCATGATCTGCAGGACGCCCGCAAGGCGCTGGCGCAAAAGAAAAAGGAACTCGAAACGCTGCAGGCGCAGTACGAGAAGGAAGCGAAAGAATTCCGCAAGTGCCGCGATCTGATGAATTCACGGATCATTCGATTCGCAATCAAGCTGCGCAGACTCTACCGGAAACTGACCGGAAAGAAAGATTGATCTATTGAAAATGCTCTTGCTTCGGCAAGGGCTTTTTTTGTTTCTGTATTCCTTGACTTTTCTCGCTATTTTGCTGTATAATAAAGTGATATATTATTCTTAAGGAGGTGCTCGCATCATGGATACTGCCCCGCTTTGTTTTCGCCTTGCGGCTGTCGACGGCACATCCGGCGATGAGGCCGCAGCGGCAAAGGATGTGCAGGCGCTTTTTTCTAAGTTTATGAAAACCGAGACCGATACGATCGGAAACGTCCGCGGTACGCTCGGAAACGGTCCGTTCCGCATCCTGCTTGACGCGCACATCGACCGCGTCGGGCTTGTGGTGCGCGGGATCGATGAGAAGGGCTTCCTGCTGATCGATAAGGTCGGCGGAGTGGATCCGCGTGTTCTTGTCGGCAGTGAAGTGACCGTCATGGGGTCTGAACCGCTGCCCGGCGTGATCTGCTCAACGCCGCCGCACCTTTTGACCAAGGAACAGAAAGAAGCCGGTGTGGAACTGAAACAGCTTGCGATCGATATCGGCATGAATAAGGAAGAAGCCGAACGCTTTGTCTCGATCGGCGACCGCGTCGCGCTGCCGTCCAACCAGCTGCAGCTGCTCGGCACGCGGATTGCGGGCAGCGGATTTGACGATCGCTGCGGCATCGCGGTACTTTATAAAGTGGTGGAAGCTGTTCACGATAAACTCCAACATTGCTCGCTGCTGCTGCAATGCTCCGTGCAGGAGGAAGTCGGCGGCAATGGCGCAAAGACCGGCGCCTATCAGACTGACGCGGATTGCGCGATTGCCGTTGACGTCGGGTTCGGCGCGGATCCGTACTGTGATAAGACAGAAACGATCGTTCTCGGCAAGGGACCTTCGATCGGGTTGGCGCCCGTTCTGGACAGAGCGTTGACACAGGAACTGATCGGCGTCGCCAAAAAGCATGACGTCCCGTATCAGCATGACGTCATGGGCGGGACCACCGGCACAAACGCCGATGATATCCAGCTTTCACGCGGCGGCATCAAAACCGCGCTGCTGTCGATCCCGCTGCGGTCGATGCATACCGCGGTCGAAGTGATCGACATGACGGATATCGACAACACTGCGAAGCTGCTCGCCTCGTTTATTCTCGAAAAGGAGGCGCAACCGGCATGATCGATACGTTGAAAACGCTGTGCCTGCTGAACGGAACCTCCGGACGGGAAGAACGAATCCGCGCCGAGGTCCTGCGCCGCATCGAAGGGAAAGTCGAAGTGACAATTGATCCGCTCGGAAATATCCTTGCCTTTGTGAAAGGCGCGCAGAGCCCGAAAAAAACGGTGATGCTGACCGCGCACATGGACGAAGTCGGATTCATCATCACCTATATCACAGACGATGGCTATCTGAAATTCAGCCCCGTCGGCGGTATCGACGACAAAGTGATCGTCGGGCGGCCTGTCACCGTCGGCGAACATGACACGCCAGGCGTGATCGGGCTCAAAGCCATTCACCTGACCGATAAGGCGGACAAAGGCAAAGTGCCGGAGGTCTCCAAGCTGTATATCGATATCGGCGCCGAAAACAAGGCGCAGGCGGAAGAGCTGGTATCCGTCGGCGATGCCGCTTACTTCATCTCTGATTTCAAACGCCTTGGTACGAATTGCGTCAAGGCGAAGGCCATTGACGACCGGATCGGCTGTACGATCATGCTCGACATGATCGAAAACGGTGTGCCGTACGATGCGTGGTTCTGCTTCCTTGTACAGGAGGAAGTCGGTCTGCGCGGTGCAGGCGCCGCCGCGTTTCGCGTAAAGCCGGATTACGCCATTGTTTTTGAAGCGACAACGGCTGGCGATGTCGCCGGCGTCGCAGACGCGGACAGCGTCTGCAAGCTCGGCGAAGGCGCAGTCGTGTCGTTTATGGATCGCCGTACCGTGTATGATCGCACGCTGTTCCGCCATGCGATGCAGCTCGGCAAGGAGAAGGGGATCCCCGTTCAGACCAAGACGAAGGTCGCCGGCGGCAACGACGCCGGTGAGATCCACCGCGCGAACGGCGGGGTCCGTACGATCGCCGTATCTCTGCCGTGCCGCTATATCCATTCCGCAACGAGCGTTGCCGATACGCGCGATATGAAAGCCTGCCGCGATCTTGCACAGGAACTGCTCTGTGCCTATGCCAATGATGCGGTTAAGTGAATCGGCTGACCGCACGAAGCTGACGGCATTCTGCGGCGACTCCCTGTGCGGCGCCTATATCCTGTGCCGCTATTCCTGCTACGGTAACGATTATCCGTTTGTTCGGTGCTATATTGACCGTGACAGTGATACTGTTCGAACCGCGATATCTGTGTTGGAAGGTACCGCTGTGCTTTTGACAAGCGATGCGACTGATTATGAAGAACTCGCCGTTTGTTTGCCGCTGCTCGGGGTACGCTCTGTGATGACAGATGAGGAGACAGCACAAAAATTGCCTTTTCCATGCACACAGACACGGCAAGCGCTGCGCTTCGACAGTGTTGCAGCAGCCGCACACGCGACAGACGACGCGCCTCTGCGGGACGTTTATGATCTGATCGCTGCGTCAATCCCTAATGCTTTTCCAAAAGGAGAAGAAGCCTATTTGCACTTTCTGTCCGATTTCACGTTCCGGCGAAATCGCGGCTGCGCCAGACTGAAAGCCGTTCTTGAAAATGATACGCTCACAGCCTGTGCGCTGACGGCGGCGGAAACCGAAACTGCTGCTGTAATCAGCGGCGTCGCCTGCCGGGCGGACTGCCGCGGCAAAGGCTTCGGCAAAACGGTCGTTTCCGCCATGCTGTCTGATTTGCAGCACGAACGGAAAACGCCCCATGTGATTGCGCTGAACGACAATGCAATCGGTTTTTATAAAAGACTCGGCTTTCATGAAGCAAATCGCATCGTATGGCTGACGATAGAATAAAGAAGGTACGTTATGTTTGAATTTGACCCATCCCTGCTGATATTGTCCAAGCGTTCTCTGGAACAGGTGCAGCCGCAGTTTCAAAAAATAGACGTGCTGACGGAGTATAATCAGCAAAAGATGCTCCGCGCGTTTATCGGGAATAAAGTAAGCGAAGCGATGTTCGCGCCGACGACCGGCTACGGTCACAGCGACTGGGGCAGAGAGACCCTCGAACGCGTGTTTGCCGACGTGGTGGATGCGGAGGATGCGCTGGTACGCCATCACTTCTCCTGCGGGACGCATACGCTTGCCGTCGCGTTGTTCGGCGTACTGCGTCCGGGCGACACGATGCTCTGCGTTTCCGGCACGCCGTACGATACGATCCGTCCGGTGATCGGTATCACGGAAGACGCGCCCGACGCCGGCTCGCTGAAAGACTTCGGGATCTGTTATGACGAAGTGTCCTTGACGCTGGACGGCAAACTGGACTTTCCTGCGATCGAAGCGAAGATCCGCGACGTGCAGCCGAAGATGGTCTATATCCAGCGTTCGCGCGGTTACAGCCTGCGTGACACGATCTCTGTTGATGAGATTGCAAAGATTGTCTCAATCACGAAAGCAAACAGCGACGCGTTCGTTATGGTCGATAACTGTTACGGCGAATTCACCGAAACAAAGGAACCGACATCCGTCGGCGCCGACCTGATCGCGGGTTCGATGATCAAGAATCCCGGTGGAGGAATCGCCAAAACCGGCGGCTATATCGCAGGACGCGCAGAGCTCGTTGAAAAGTGCGCAAATCGGCTTTCCACGCCCGGACTCGGCAAAGAAATCGGCGCGACGCTCGGCAACACGAGAGACCTGTTTATGGGCCTGTTTCAAGCGCCGCACATCGTCGGTGAAGCGCTCAAAACGGCTTGTTTTACTGCTGCGCTGTTTGAACAGCTCGGTTTTAAAACGACGCCGCGCAGTGACGAAGAGAGACACGACATCATTCAGGCGATCTGCCTTGGCAATAAAGAAAACCTGATTGCGTTCTGCCGCGGTCTGCAGAAGTGCTCCGTGATCGATTCCGCCGTTGTGCCGGAACCGTCCGCGATGCCCGGCTACGACTGCGACGTGATCATGGCGGGCGGGTCGTTCACCAATGGTTCCACAATTGAGCTTTCCGCGGACGCACCGCTCAGAGAGCCCTTTGCTGTGTGGTTCCAGGGTTCGCTCAACTTCCATTCCGCCAAACCTGCCGTGTTGAGTGCGGCACAGGCGGTTCTGGATGAAATGCAGAAGAAAGAGGGCTGATTGCCATGCCGTTCAAAGGCTTTGACCGCGATACCTTTTTCCTCCTTGCGGAGAATAAATTCAACGACAGCAAGACCTATTATGAATCCGTCAAACAGCAGATCAAGCAAAAGGCGATCGAGCCGATGCGTGAGATCTGTTCCGATCTCTCCGATCAGCTGTTTGCGCTCGATGAGCAGATGAATCTGATGCCCGTGAAGATGGTGTCGCGCGTCCGGCGCGATACAAGGCGGGCGAAGAACAAAGACATGTACCGCGACAACATCTGGGCGATGTTCATGCGGCATAAATTTGAGTGGCACTATCAGCCGTGTATGTGGTTTGAGATCACGCCGGGCGGCTATTCTATGGGCGTCGGGATCTTTGAGACGGACACCGGTTATCTTGCGCATTTTCGTGCGCAGATGCTCTCGCAGCCCGACAGGTTCCGTGACGCGCTGCAGCAGGTATATGCCGCAGGCGCCGTCGAGAGTATCGAACGCTATACGAAGGATAAGCCGGGCGACATCCCGTCCGATCTGCGCCCGTATTATCAGGCAAAGAATATGTTCTTTATCCGTTTCAGCACCGATATGGAGCCGTTGTTCAACGGCAAGGTGCTCGATGAATTGCGTGCGTCGATAGCGGCGTTCGGTCCGATGTACCGATTCCTGCTCGACGTAATGGAAACATCAATTGCAGAAAAGAGGAAGGATTATGGCGACTGATTATAAAAAGCTGAAAAGCGGGACGGATATTCGCGGCGTCGCGGTGGAAACCGAAGGTTCTCCCGTTCAGCTGACGGATGAGACCGTCTATGCGCTGACGTGCGGGTTCGCGCGGTTCCTTGCTGAAAAGGGGATTACCCCGATGAGCCGGGTCGCCGTCGGACACGATTCGCGCATTTCCGCGGAACGGATCAAGGTGCAGGTCATCCGCGCCCTGTGTGACTGCGGCTTTACGGCGGTGGACTGCGGACTTGCCTCTACGCCGGCGATGTTCATGACGACCGTCGATTTTGATTGCTGTGGCGCTGTGCAGATTACAGCGAGCCACCACCCCTATGACCGCAACGGGCTCAAGTTTTTCACAAAGGAAGGCGGCGTTGACAGCGGCGATCTGGACGCCATCATCGTCTTTGCCGCGGAAGACGCGCCGGCGACTGCCGAAAAAGGAACCGTGGAAGCAGCTGAGTATATGCCGATCTACGCAAAACGGCTGCGTGATATGATCTGCCGCGAAGTGAATGCGGCGGATTACGAGCATCCTTTGAAGGGTTACCATATCATTGTGGACGCGGGCAACGGCGTCGGCGGATTCTACGCCACGGAAGTTTTGCAGCCGCTCGGCGCGGGTATTGCCGGCAGTCAGTTCCTGGAGCCGGACGGCATGTTTCCCAATCACGCGCCAAACCCGGAAAACGCGGAAGCGATGGCGTCTGTCAGCGAGGCGACAGTCAAGGCAAAGGCTGACCTCGGCATCATCTTTGACACTGACGTGGACCGCGCGAGTTGTGTTGACAAACACGGCAAGGAGATCAACCGCAACCGGCTTGTCGCACTCGCTTCTCTTATTGCGCTCGAAGGCAATGACGGCGGCACGATCGTCACCGATTCCGTGACCTCGACCGGCCTGACAGCGTTCATCAATGACACGCTCGGCGGCAAACATTACCGCTATATGCGCGGCTACCGCAATGTGATCAACAAGCAGTTGGAACTTAACGCGAAGGGCGTTAACTGCCCGCTCGCGATCGAGACGTCGGGTCACGCCGCATTCCGCGAAAACTATCATCTGGACGACGGCGCCTATCTGATGACGAAGATCGTGATCAAACTGTCCCAAGTGGGACAAGAAGGCAAGGGGCTCGACGCTTTGATCGCCGATCTGCACGATCCGCTCGAGGCGATAGAGATCCGGCTGAAGATCGGCTGCGATGATTTCAAGTCCTACGGTAAAACGATCATTGCGTCGCTGCAGTTTGCCGCGTACGGCAACGCTGGCTGGCGCGTGGCCGACGACAACCGAGAAGGTATCCGCATCTTCTTTGACGATTCGCAGTATAACGGCTGGTTTCTGCTGCGCCTCAGTGTGCACGACCCGATTATTCCGATCAATATCGAAAGCGACGCGCCCGGCGGGGCAAAGAAGATTGCCGCAGATCTGCATCGTTTTCTGACAGCGTTCGGCTGTCTCGACCTTGCGCCGCTGCGTGACTATCTGAAATAAATTGACCATTCATAAGGAGGAATCCCTATGTCCGAACAAAATAACGCTTGTCCGCTTCATAAAACGTCTGTCGGCGGTCAGGCGCTGATCGAAGGCATCATGATGCAGGGTCCGAAGGGCGCCGCCGTCGCGGTGCGTATCCCGGACGGCTCGATCGAAACGATCATGAAAGAGCCGAAGCATATCCGGGATAAGATCAAGCCGCTCGGCTGGCCGATCATCCGCGGCTGCGTCAACTTTGTGGAGTCCATGATCTTCGGCTATCAGTGCCTGATGCTGTCCGCCGAAAAGTCCGGTCTGGAAGACGTGGAAGCGGATGAAGAAAACCAAAGTAAACTCGACAAATGGCTGAACGACCATCTCAGTAAGGGCGTCATGTCTGCGCTTGGGGCCATCGCTTCGGTGCTTGGCGTTCTGCTTGCCTTTGCGCTTTTCTTCTACCTGCCGACCATCATCACAAACTTTTTCAACAAGCTTTGCGATGGCGCATTGACTAACTTCCGCGCGCTGATCGAAGGCGTGCTGCGCATGCTGATTTTTGTCGGCTATATTGCTGCTGTCTCCCTGATGAAGGATATTCGACGGACGTTCATGTATCACGGCGCCGAACATAAGACGATCTTTTGCTATGAGCACGGGCTGGAACTGACGGTTGAAAACGTGAAAAAGCAGTCGCGTTTTCACCCGCGCTGCGGTACAAGCTTTATGTTCGTCATCATTATCATCAGCGTACTGATCTCGTCTATTATTTCCGTCGCGTTCCCGCAGCTGCGCAACAGCACGCCGATCTGGATGCTGACGAAGCTGCTGATCCTCCCGCTTGTGATGGGCTTTGGCTATGAGTTCATCAAATACGCGGGACGGCACGAAAACCTCTTCGTCAAGATCCTTTCCGCGCCCGGTCTTTGGATGCAGCGACTGACGACGAAGGAACCCGAAGACGACATGATCGAGGTCGCGATTGCTGCGTTTACGGCAGTGATCACCGACGACCCGCAGGACGACGCGATATGACGCTGTTCGCGCTGCAAACGAAGATCGCCTCGGTTATGCACGTAGCAGATATACCGGACGCTGACTTTGAAACGAAGCAGCTGCTTTGCGCAGTCCTCGGGCTGGATACGACATCCTATCTGCTGTCGCGTTTTGATACGGTACGTGATGCCGATGTCAAAGAAGCGCTTTCGTTGGCGAACCGCCGCGCGGCCGGGGAGCCGCTGCAGTACCTGATTGGCAGCTGGACGTTTTTGGACGAGACGTTTTTCGTCGGTCCCGGCGTGCTGATTCCGCGGCCGGAAACCGAGATGCTTACGCTGAAATGCGAAGCGTTTTTGAACAAAAGAGAAGCGCCGGTCGTTTATGACCTGTGCGCAGGCTCGGGCTGTATCGGCTTATCGCTCGCAAAACGCTGTCAAAACGCCCGTGTGTATTTGGTGGAGCGTTATGACGATGCGCTTTGTTATCTGCGCAAAAATGTCGATAAAATTGCTGATCCGGCGCGTATGTCGATCGTACAGGGCGACGTTCTTCTCGCCGCACAGGCGTTCTCTTCCTTGCCGCTGGCTGATCTGATCGTTTCCAATCCGCCGTATATTCCGACAAGTGAGCTGCCGACGCTGCAGCGGGAAGTGCAAAAGGAACCGCAAACTGCGCTCAACGGCGGCGAAGACGGCCTGCTGTTTTACCGCTGCTTTGCAGAAAAGTGGCGCGCCGCTTTGAAGCCGGACGGTATGTTCGCGTTCGAATGCGGCGAAGGACAGGGGCAGGCGATCGCTGCTCTGTTTGCGCAGTATGATATGACAAGTGAGATTCAATTTGATTTACAAGGACTCGACCGCTTTGTTTTTGTCAGACGAAGCAGAAAGGAGCATGCATGATTTTTGATTTGTTCCGCGGCGGTTTTTCGATAGAGATCGTCATCAAGCTTTGCGCGCGTTTGTTCGTGCTGTTCTGTGTTTTGCCTGTGCATGAATTCGCGCACGCGTTCGTCGCGACAAAGCTCGGCGATCAGACCCCGCGGCTGTCCGGCAGACTGACGATGAACCCGCTTGCCCATCTGGATCTAATGGGTACGCTGATGATCCTGCTCGTCGGCTTCGGTTACGCGAAACCCGTGCCGGTCAACCCGCGCAATTTCAAAAACCGCAAGGGCGGCATGGCGCTGACGGCAGCTGCCGGTCCGCTTTCCAATCTGCTGATGGCGGTTATCTATATGTTCATCTATGTGCTGATCTTTGTTAAGGTGCGGCCTGACAGCGGTACGGTTCCGTATTATCTGATGACGTTCTGCAGCGTGGTCGCGCAGATCAACGTCGCGCTCGCCGTGTTCAATCTGATCCCGATCCCGCCGCTGGACGGCTCGCGCATTCTTGCTATCGTTTTGCCCGATAAGATTTACTATAAGCTGCTGCAGTATGAGCGCTACATTGTGCTCGGCGTCTTTGCGCTGATTCTTTTCGGCGTGCTCGACAAACCGCTGCAGTATCTGACAACGCTCGTTTCGAACGGAATTTTGCATCTTGTTCTGCTTCCGTTCGGTCTTTCCTGATGAAAAGGGGAACACATGGAAAAGATCCAATACAAACTCGAAGTATTTGAGGGACCGATGGACCTGTTGCTGCATCTAATCTCGGTCCACAAACTGAATATCTACGACATTCCGATCTTCGAACTTGTTGAGCAGTACACGGATTATGTCCGGCAGATGCAGGAAGCCGATATGGACGTCGCGAGCGAATTCATCGAAATGGCGGCGCGGCTGATCTATATCAAGACGGTCTCGCTCCTGCCTGTCTATGAAGAGGCGAAGCGGCTCAAGGAAGAGCTGACCGGCGAACTGCTGGAATACCGCGACTGCAAGCTGATGGCGCAAAAACTCGCGCAGCAGGCAAACGGCTTTGATTATTACTGCCGCACGCCGATGGAGCTGCCGGCCGACCACACCTACCGCCGCGTCCACGAAGGATCGGAGCTGCTGGAATCGTATATCAACGCGATCGGCAGGGGCAAGCGCAAGCTCCCGCCGCCGATCGAAGCGTTCCAGGTCATCGTCTCAAAGAAAATCGTCTCGGTCTCGTCGCGGATCTACGCGATCTACCGCAAGCTGCGCAAAACGGGTAAAGCCAAGTTTGCCGCTTTCTTTGAGGGCGCGACGTCCCGTTCTCAGCTGGTCGCGACGTTCCTCGCGCTGCTGGAGCTGATGAAAGCAAACAGGGTGACGATCGACGACAATGAAACGGTGATTCTGCACAGAGAAAAGAGGGAGAAAGAATGAAGCTGAAACAGATGGAAAGTACGCTCGAAGCCGTCTTGTTCGCGGTCGGAGAGCCGATCGAAATACAAAGGCTGGCTCTTGCGCTCGAATGGGACGAGCTGATCGTTTCGCAGCTGCTTGACCGCCTGCAGGAGAAATATGACGACACGAACGCCGGCGTCTGTCTGCTGCGTCTGGACGACCGCGTGCAGCTTTGCAGCCGCAGAGAGTACGCCAAAGAAATCCGCAAAGTGCTCGAAGTGAAGCGCAACGCGCCGCTGTCGCAGGCCGCGTTTGAGGTGCTCGCGATCATCGCCTATAATCAGCCCGTAACGAAGTCGTTCATCGAACAGATCCGCGGCGTGGACTGCTCCGCCGTTTTGTCGAATCTGCTGCAGAAATCGCTGATCGAAGAACGAGGCAGACTGGATCTGCCCGGCCGTCCGCTGATCTACGGTACGACGCCGGATTTCCTGCGCGTCTTCTGTATTTCTTCCCTCAGCGAACTGCCGTCTTTGCCGGAACATCCGGCGCAGGATGGATCTGAGGACGACGCAAACGCGCATGAAGAAAAAAATGATGGTGAAAATCCAACAGATTTTCCGAGAACTGTTGACGAAACCTGAATTTTATTGTAACATATAAAGAGATATTTTACGTTGACGGAAAGGGGGATGATCAGGTGACAGGTTTTCAGATATTCCTTTGTGTGCTCGGCGGCATCATCCTGCTGTTCTGGATCGTTCTTTCCATACCCGTCCACGTCTCATTTTCCTACGAAGATAAGCTCTATTTAACCGTTCGATATCTATTTGTGAAGATCGGCATTCTTCCGCTTCAGGAAAAGGAGAAAAAGCCGAAGAAAGAGAAAAAGCCCAAAAAGGAAAAGCCGAAGAAAGAAGAAGAGACGCCCAAAGAGGAAGCCCCGAAGCAAAAGAAGCCGAACCCCATCCTCGATATGGTCAAGGCGAACGGCTTCGACGGCATGGTGGATGTGATCCGTTCTCTCGGTCAGGTCTTCTCGCTGTACGGCGGCAAGCTGCTCAAAAGCGTCGTGTTCGACGAGATCGACATCTACATGGTCGTCGGCAAGGGCGACGCCGCGGAGACGGCGATCTCTTACGGCAAAATGTGTCAGAAGGTCTATCCGTTGGTCGGCTTTCTTTGTTCGAACAACGTGGTACATAAATATGACGTTTCGGTGGAGCCCGATTTCCTCGCGAACAAAAGCCAGGGTGAAATCTTTATCGATTTCCATCTGGTGATCCGCAAGGTCATCAACGCGACAGTCGGCATGGCGGTGCGTCTGGTGTTCAAGGTGCTTTTGAAGTTCATCAAAGGCGCGAAGAAAAAGAAACCCAACGACGCAGTTCCACAGCTTAAAAAAGCCGAAACGGCAGTTCAATCAGCAGAATGAAAGAAAGGATGATAGATATGTCAGAAAAATCAGCAGGCGCGATCCTCAGCGCAACCATCGAAAAGATCCGTGATCTCGTCGATACCAGCACGATCATCGGCGAACCGATCAACGCGGACGGCGGCGTGACGATCATTCCGGTTTCGAAGGTCACCTACGGCTTTGCTTCCGGCGGCGCGGACTTCCCGTCGAAGGACCCGAAAGAGCTGTTCGGCGGCGGCGGCGGCGCGGGCGTGACGATCACCCCGGTCGCGTTCCTGATTATCAGTGACGGCGAAGTGACGCTCAAACATATCACTGCCTACGACAACGCCGCGGAACGCGTGGTCAATCTTGTACCCGAAATGTTCGATAAGGTGACGAGCTTTGTCAACAAGTCGAAGAAGGATGCCGCGAAGAAAGAATTGCCGGAAGACGCGCAGTAACAACGAAAAAGAGACAACCGCCTGCTTTCGCAGGTGGTTGCCTTGCTATGTTTTTAGGAGAATCCCATGGCAGATAATATGGTTCGACTGCAAAAGTATTTGTCAGATTGCGGCGTTGCCTCGCGGCGCAAGAGCGAAGAACTGATCGAACAGGGGAAGGTCCGCGTTAACGGAAAGGTCGCGTCGATCGGCGAAAAGATCGATCCGAAGCATGACACGATCACCGTTTCCGGCAAAAAGATCGTGCGCCAGAAAACGCACACCTATATCATGCTGCATAAACCCCGCGGTTTTATCACGACGATGAGCGATGAGATGGACCGAAAATGCGTGGCGCAGTTGATACAGGACGTCCCAGCCCGTGTCTATCCCGTCGGAAGGCTCGACCGCGATTCCGAAGGCTTGCTGCTGTTTACCAACGACGGCGCGTTTGCCAACGCGATGACGCATCCGTCGAAGCATGTGCCGAAGACCTACCGCGTTACGGTGCGTCCGTCAATCACGCAGGAACAGCTGACCGCATTGACGCAGGGCGTGATCATCGACGACGCCGTGACCGCGCCCGCTGAGGTGCGCGTGATCACAAAAGAAGAGAACCGCGTCGTGCTCGAGATCATCCTATATGAAGGCCGCAACCGGCAGATCCGTAAGATGTGCGAAGCACTCGGGCTTGAAGTCGCGCGGCTAAGGCGCACGGCAATCGGTACGGTGAAGCTCGGCATGCTCAAGCAGGGCGACTGGCGCGAACTGACCGAGGACGAATTGCGCAAGCTGCAGCTGGCAGTGGGTATGATCCGCGACAAGAAAACGAGAAACCGGTGATATCATGTTATTCTTTGAACCGACGATTCTGAATACAGCGGACTGCACCGCCCGATTTACAGCGAAAGACGGGGAGACCGTCTTCGGCAGCTGCGATCTGCTTTTGCATGACAATGTGGCGGAGATTATCTCCTGCGACTGCAAAGACAGCAATCCGGAGATCACGGAAGGATTGTTCCGCGCGGCGCTCAATTTCGCGGCGAACCGCGGCTGTTATATCGCCGTCTGTTCGGCTGAGGGCACGGACGATGTGCGCGATTTGCTCGGCTTTCTGAAACAGAACGGACGCTGGCAGAATGATATCCCGACACTGCTCACCGGTCATTGTCATAAGAATTGACAAACAGGAAAAAATGAGTATAATCTTTTTAATATCCATACATAACCCGGAGGATATAAAATGATCAGAAGTATGACAGGCTTCGGCCGTGCGCAGGATGTCATCGACGGGATGAGCATCAGCGTGGAGCTGAAAAGCGTCAACCACCGTTATTTTGAATTCAGCGCGCGGACGCCGCGCACCTACGGCTTTCTGGATGAAAAGCTGAAGCACTACTTTCAGCAGTACATTTCCCGCGGTAAGACGGAATGCTATGTTTCCATCGAGACGCTCGACACGCAGGACTGCACGGTCGAGATCAACCATTCCCTCGCCGGCGGTTATATCAAAGCCTTTGCGGAGCTCAGTGAGCGTTATCAGCTTGAAAACGATATGACCGTTGCTTCTTTTGCGCGGTATTACGATATCTTTTCGATCCGCAAGGAGGAAGCCGATGAGGAACGCGTTTGGAGTGCCGTACAAAGCGTTGCCGATAAAGCGATGCAATCCTTCCTTTCGATGCGTGAGCGTGAGGGTGAAAAGCTCAGAGCGGACATTCTTTCCCGCTGCGATTTGATTTTGGAACACGTGGCGTTTATCGAAGCGCGCTCACCTGAGACGGTACGTGAATATAACGACAAGCTGCTCGAACGAATGAAGACCGTCCTCGAAGACGTCCACGTTGACGAACAGCGGCTGCTGACTGAAGCGGCGATCTACGCCGATAAGATCGCGGTCGCAGAAGAGACCGTCCGTCTGCGCAGTCACATCGATCAGATGCGTGCCTTCATGGACGCAAAGCAGGCGATCGGCCGCAAAATGGATTTCCTTGTGCAGGAATTCAACCGGGAAGC
>JAFYDS010000218.1 GCA_017544665.1 Clostridia bacterium
AAAAGATCACCAGCGGCAACGGCACGCTGGAAGACCTTGACAAGCTCGAAGAGCTGTGCTACTACATCAAAGAAAACTCCCTTTGCGGCCTTGGCCAGACGGCGCCCAACCCGGTGCTCGCCACGCTGAAGTTCTTCCGCGACGAATATGTGGCACACGTCGTTGACAAGAAGTGCCCGGCAGGCGTCTGCAAGAACCTGCTGCAATACAAGATCGTCGCCGACAAGTGCAAGGGCTGCACGGCCTGCGCGCGCAAGTGCCCGGTGGGTGCGATCTCCGGCACAGTCAAGAATCCGCACACCATCGACCCGAACAAGTGCATCAAGTGCGGCGCCTGCATCGAGACCTGCAAGTTCGGCGCAATCATCAAGGAATAAGGAGGGTGCAGATCATGGAAAAAATGCTGAATATCAAAATCAACAATATCCCCTGTACTGTGCCTTACGGTACGACGATCCTCGAAGCCGCGCGTTCCATCGGCATTGAAGTGCCGACGCTGTGCTTCCTGAAGGATATGAACGAAATCGGCGCCTGCCGCTTCTGCGTGGCGGAAGTCAAGGGTGCCAGAAGCCTCGTTGCCGCGTGCGTCTATCCGATCGAACGCGACGGCACAGAGATCTTTACCGACAACGCGAAGATCCGCGCGTCCCGCAAAAAGACGCTCGAGCTGATCCTTTCCACCCACGACCGCAAGTGCCTGAGCTGCATCCGCTCCGGCTCCTGCGAACTGCAGAAGCTCTGCCGCGAATACGGCATCGAGGATGAGGGCAAGTACGACGGTTTCCGTCCGCACTACGCGCTGGACGATTCCGCGGCGCACATGGTCCGCGACAACAACAAGTGCATCCTTTGCCGCCGCTGCGTGGCCGCCTGTAAGAATCAGGACATCAGCGTCATCGGCGCGAACGCCCGCGGTATCGACACGAACATCGGCTGCGCCTACGAGCTGCCGCTCGGTTCCACGAGCTGCGTTTCCTGCGGTCAGTGCATCGTCGCCTGCCCGACCGGCGCGCTGTATGAGAAGGACGCCACGAAGGACGTCTTCGCCGCCATCGCCGACCCGTCGAAATACGTGGTCGTCCAGGCCGCTCCGTCGATCCGCGCCACATTGGGCGAATGCTTCGACATGGCGCCCGGCACCGACGTGACCGGCAAGCTGTTTGCCGCGATGCGCCGCCTCGGCTTCGACAAGGTCTTCGATACCAACTTCGGCGCCGACCTGACGATCATGGAAGAAGCCACCGAGCTCGTGACCCGCGTGAAAACCGGCGGCGTGCTGCCGATGATCACTTCCTGCTCCCCGGGCTGGATCAAGTACTGCGAACACTACTATCCCGATCAGCTTGCGCATCTGTCCACCTGCAAATCCCCGCAGCAGATGCAGGGCGCGATCATCAAGACCTACATCGCCGAAAAGAACGGCATCGACCCGAAGGACATCGTCTCCGTCTCCGTCATGCCCTGCACCGCGAAGAAATTCGAGTGCGGCCGTGACAACCAGAGCGGCAGCGGTTATCCCGACGTCGACTACGTCCTGACGACCCGCGAACTCGGCCGTATGATCAAGACGGCGGGTATCCGCTTCACCGAACTGCCGGATGAAGCGCCCGACGAACCGCTCGGCCAGGGCACCGGCGCCGCCGTCATCTTCGGCGCGACCGGCGGCGTGATGGAAGCCGCGCTGCGTACCGCCGCGGAAGTCATCACCGGCAAAGAGCTTGAAAACGTGGAGTTCACCGACGTGCGCGGTATGGCGGGCGTCAAGGAAGCATCCTACGACCTCGCCGGTCTGACCGTCAAGGTCGCCGTTGCCAGCGGCACCAAGAACGCCAAGATCCTCATGGATAAGGTTCGTGCCGGCACCGCCGACTACACCTTCATCGAGATCATGTGCTGCCCGGGCGGCTGTATCAACGGCGGCGGCCAGCCGACCCAGCCCGCGTCCGTGCGCAACTTCACCGACCTCAAGGCCCTGCGTGCTGCGGCTCTTTATGAAAACGACAAGAACCGTCCGCACCGCAAGAGCCACGAGAGCGAGGACATCAAGCAGGTCTACAGTGAGTATCTGGGCGCGCCCAACAGCCACAAGGCCCACGAGCTGCTGCACACCAGCTACGTTGCCCGCCCGATGTTCAAGAAATAATCCATTCGAAA